>NZ_JBKVCZ010000056.1:0-36106 GCF_046966825.1 Hungatella sp.
GCATATTCTGGTAATACTCTATGATTCTGGATAGCAGGAGTCTCTGATACAGCGGCTGGAGCCGCCCATCCTCCATGGCATCCTCCAGCATCCCCGCCTCCTTCTCATCTGCAATGCCCCTCTTTAAGATCTCGTCGCAGGCCCGGAGTCTGAGCATCGGATGATCGGGATACAGTTCAAAGCAGCGCGCCTCTAACTCCGGCTTATCCATCACCGGCGTTTTCTCATAAGGAACCGTACTGTAACGGTTTCCAAAGGCATCCTGGAACAACAGGATGCTGTGCTCGGAAAACAGCGGCACGTACGCTACGCCGTCGTCCAGAAGAAATGCGTCCTCCTCCAGCAGCTCCTCGTAGCAGACAATTACATACTTCATCTTAAGGTTCCTGCACTCCACGCGGTAAGAACGCAGAATAGAGGGCAGTACCTTAGCCATAGGAAGGTCAATGACATCCTTGTAGATCATGTGTTCGTAAATAACGGCCAGATTACTTCCGATCCTCGATTCGAACAGTTGTTCTGTGGCGAATTTTTCGATATCCCGCTCGTACACCTCATACAGCGGATCGGATTCCTTTAAGTAAACCAGCACATTTTTATAGAGCAGCGCCCTGCTGTGGCGGTCCAGCTCGCTACCACCGTAGGAAAAATAGAGGAGCACTTCCTTGGGAAGCAGGTAGCAGTAATCCTTTGGAAGCGCGTACAGATAATACTCGTAAAGCCGTGTCAGGCTGATTCCTTCTTTGATCCCCTTCTCATACCACTTAAATGCCTCCGCACTCCTGCTCTCTCCCCGGATCAGTATGGAACAGACCGCTTCCAGTATTTCCTTTCCGGGATACTTCTCATACAGGCGTCCCAGCGCCCTGTAGTGAAGGCGGTTAAAATGCCTGGATGTCAGCGTAAGCCTCGCCGCAGCCAGCGCAAATTTCTCTCCCGCAGCGCCGTATCTGGCGCCGAAGGACAGTACCTGCAGCTCAAACGGGCCGATACTCCGGATCAGATCCGGCTCTTCGGAAAGCAGCCTGCAGGCATGCAGATAGAGAAACGGGCTTCTCATGCCCGCTTCAAACTGGCGCCTCATCATGGATATGGCTCCGCCCGGATTCTCATTAAGCCGGCGGTCCAGCCTTAAAAGGATCAGAAACAGATTATGAAGGTCCGGATTTTCCTCCAGATATTTTCTCAGCAGACGAACCAGCGATTCCTTCTGGTATTCATCCGGCTGTAGTATCAGCCTCAGATACTGATAGTAGCAGTAAAGCTCCAGCTTCTCCTGCCGCTCCGCCAGGATCTTCTCCCGGCATTCATCCAGCAGCAGCGCCGCCTGGCTCGTCCTGTCGTCTGAAAGGTATATCTCGGCCCTTAAAAGCTTAATCGCCTCCTGCTGCCCCTTCATCTCCTCGATCTCATCCAGCGCCCGCAGCATCTGATTATGGGGAAAGTCCCCCTCTCCTGCGTTCGGCGGATTGTGAAAAAAGTCCCCATTATCTGCCTCTTTCTGTAAACGCAGGTGCAGATACGTCGCCACCGCTTCCTTCGTATAGGCGTCCTCCGCGGAAATACCGCCGCCCGGGTTCACCATCGCGGTCACCGGAACAACGAAGCGCTCTTCGATTCCGGTAATGATAATGCGTCCCTGATTCAGGCCCTGATGCATCCGCCTCGGATGGATGCGGTAGACGATCTCGCAGGTGTCGTCGTTAAAATCCTGGTCTCCGATGTTTCTCACCGGAATCTCTATAAAATCGCAGTCGGCCGTAACCTCAAGGCTTACGTAACCCCAACCGCTTCTGGTTATCGTAATACATTCCTGGATCACTCCGTCCAGTTGGTCAAACCGCCGCTCGCTCTCGTCCGCAGTCAGCTTTACAGGCCCCTTGACACCGAGTCCGGTCAGGAATTCCTCCAGCTCCTTCTTCCTGTCCGGTCTTCCTTTTAAACCACCGTAAAGGGCCCTCACATGCAAATCCTTCATGAAGGGGGCCTCGAAAAAATCTCTATATTCAAATAAGCGAAGCGCTGTCTCATAGTCGTTCTTCGCTGTTCCGGCGAAATCCTCCGCCGTCTTTAAATCGCTCAATGCTTTCCCTGACGTACTCAGTTCCACACGAAAAGAATAAGGGACTTCTCTTTCTCCGCCATTGGTAACCAGATAGAAAGCTCCCTTAATCATATCTCCGTCTTCCAGAAAACCGGTATTCACCTCATAGACCAGATGGTTATAGGTGCCGCCAAACGCCCCATTAAGAAGCCTCACGCGGAAATTGGAAGAATATGCAAGTCCTTTTATATGCAGATTATTCTCACTGGTAACGACAAGTTCCCGCCTCGTGGCCCCGCCGGAACGCACCACGTCGTCAATTCCTTTCGGAGTGACCTTGATCACAGGAACCTCCGAATCGATGATGCCTTTAGCCAGCCTGTTGATTCGTTCTCTCATAGTACCACCTGTATCTTATGTTCTTCAGCCTGACAGCTGTTGTCTTTCAGTTTAATTACTATATTCTATCATATTTTCTATTGATTTAAAACCCTAAAATTGGTATGATAAAATAAAAACTGATAGAAGAAGGACAAGAATCATGACAACGAATGAAAAAGCTTTATTATTGCATGAAAAATGGAACGGCAAGCTGGAAACTATTTCCAAAGCCGAAGTAAAAAGCAGGGAAGATTTGGCCCTCGCCTATACTCCCGGCGTTGCCGAGCCGTGTAAGGTCATCGCTGCCGAACCGGAAGCCGCTTATAAATATACAATCAAATCCAACACGATCGCGGTTGTTTCCGACGGCAGCGCTGTTCTTGGTCTCGGCAATATCGGTCCTCTGGCCGCCATGCCCGTTATGGAAGGAAAGGCCGTGCTCTTCAAGGAATTCGGCGGTGTCAACGCATTTCCAATCTGCCTGGATACCCAGGATACAGAAGAGATCATAAAAACAGTTGTCAATATCGCTCCTGCTTTCGGCGGAATCAATTTAGAGGATATTTCCGCACCCAGATGTTTTGAGATCGAGGAACGCTTAAAAGAGCTGCTTCCCATCCCGGTCTTCCACGATGACCAGCACGGAACCGCCATCGTCGTTCTGGCAGGAATCATCAATGCATTAAAGGTGACCGGCAAGAAGAAGGAAAACTGCCGGGTCGTCGTAAACGGAGCCGGTTCCGCCGGTATCGCCATCACGAAGCTTCTCTTAACCTACGGATTTTTGCACATCACCATGTGTGACCGCGCCGGAATCTTAAAGAAGGGTATGGACGGCTTAAACTGGATGCAGGAAAAGATGGTGGAAGTGACCAACTTAGAAGGCGCAGACGGCAGTCTGGCTGACGCCATGAAGGGCGCAGATATCTTTGTCGGCGTATCCGCACCGGGAATTGTCACAAAAGAGATGGCCGCGTCCATGAACACGGATGCGATCCTGTTCGCCATGGCAAACCCGGTTCCTGAGATTATGCCTGACGTTGCAAAAGAGGCCGGAGCGAAAATTATCGGCACCGGCAGGTCTGATTTCCCCAATCAGGTCAATAATGTAGTTGTATTCCCGGGCATCTTTAAGGGTGCTTTAGAGGGACGCGCCACTGCGATCACTGAAGAGATGAAGCTGGCTGCCGCCACCGCGATCGCAGGGCTGGTGGATGAATCCATACTGGATGAAAACCATATTCTGCCGGAGGCATTTGATCCCCGTGTGGCCGATGTGGTCAGCCGTGCAGTGAAAGATCATATACAAAAGTAAGAATCAATCTATGGAGGGTGTCCTATGTTGTCAGAACCCATGACGCTTTATAAATTAATGATTTTGTATATGCTGAAGCAGGTCAATTTTCCCCTTACCAGTGCGCAGCTGTCAAATTTTTTCCTGGAGCATGAATACACCACGTATTTCACGCTGAATCAGGCATTAAACGAACTTCTGGAGGCCAAGCTCCTCCATGTGGAGACCAACCACAACAGCAGCCGCTACGAGATCACGCGGGAGGGAGAAGAAACCCTTTCGTTCTTCGGCAACAAGATATCCTCTGCCATCATTGAAGACATCGATGAATATTTGAAAGAGAACAAGTTCCGCCTCCGCAACGAGGTGGGCGTGACCGCGGATTTCTACAAATCCACCAACCAGGATTTCATCGTTCACTGTGAGGTGCGTGAGGGTAAGAGCTGTCTGATCGATTTGGAGCTCGCCGTCCCCGACAAGGACCAGGCGGAAATCATGTGTGACCACTGGAAGGCCAAGAGCCAGGAAATCTACGCATTTGCCATGAAGGCTCTCATGAGCGACTAAAAAGGCGATTATAAAGGGGGAATTCCCATGCAGATCAAAAAACAGAAATCATTGATTCAGGAAATCAGAGATGAGTATCAGGCAGAAGTGAAAAAGCTGAAACGGAAGAAATTTCTTTTGAAGGCAAAGCTACTGCTGACCATTATCCTTCCCGTCTTTATCATCCTGCTTTCGGTGAAGGTTATCAAAACCTTTGTGCGTATCAAGGTCAGAGATATCTTTTCCAAAAAGCCAAGAGATTCGAAGGGCAGGGAGAACGTGCAGGTCTCTAAGAGCCAGGGACAGGGGCAGACACAGGAACAGACACAGGAACAAACGCCTCCGGAACCGGAGCCGTTAAAACCAGCCGTTCCGGTTCCGGCAGTTATGACGCCGGTAGAAAAAGAAATTATAACGCCGGTTCCTGTGATGACGGAATCTGTCACTGTATCTGAATAAAGTCATACAAAAATGGTATAAGGGGCATTGGGGATTGGAAATATCCACATACTCCTTATACCATTTTCAGATTACCATTTTTAATGCATCTCTTTTGTATGTCTATGTATTTTATTTCAATCCACATTCTGAGTTCAGAATACAAAACCCAGAATGACATAGTAGCTATGCTGCCATTTTAGTAAAAGGATGATATTGCACTGATACAGGGAATTCCGGTAGTACCTGAAATACCAGCTCGTGCGCCTTTATCGTCTGAGCAAAATACATATAACTGTATATGATCCTGATTTTGAAGAACTTGCTGCATTAGGTAAGTTTTAATCTCGCCCAGATTGTTGCCATATCCTACTGTCATATCACAATTGGCAATCTCTATCATAAAATAGTCGATTGGCATTTTGATGTACAGTTCAAGGCTCATGTAAAATCTCCTGTAAAAATCTTTGTCAAACAAATCACAGGCATTTTTTAAGTATGAAAGATACAGGGAAACAGCACTCTTTCCATAATTCTGATATAGTAGCATAATGAGAGAATAATCTGCTCATGGCAGATAAATTGATACTCCGGTAATTCCAACATTCTATCGATCAATCTGTTTTCATCATCTTTTCGGGTTATATGGAGTTTAGAAATGTAATCTGTATCCAATAAAGCAAACCTTGTCTTTTGCATATTCGCTATCTCCTGGCAGCTTCATATCTGTGCAAAATCTTACAGAGAGTTTCCTGATCTGATACGGTTCTCTTGTCAGACAGTAAATCATATTCTGAATTTTGATCCATTAGCTGCTTAAGGCTCCCAAACCTGAGAATCTCCGGGGTACGTCTTTGCCATCTTTCAGCATCAGGTTCATAGCTGACCGCTTTTCTCAGTACTTCCTTTTTCACATTTAAAAATTCATAAACAGTATCCGTATTTATATATACTTCTTCATAAAGCCGCAGTAAAATTGCTTTATATGGAACTGAAAAAATTGCCATTAATCTGATCATATCGCCCAACACCTGACCGGATTTGGGAATTCCATAAATCTGCATTTGTTCATACAAAGCATTGGAAGGAACAAGAAGTAATCCGGCGAACGCATTCGCTTCCAGATCTTCTTTACATTTTACGTCTTCATCCATAACAGCCGCATTTAAAATAGAGCCCTTTCTTAAAACACTTCCGTTTTTTTCTCTAAAAAACACCAATCTTCCTTTCTGTACGCATGTAAGTGCACAAAAATCATCATCTTTTGTAGGAAACCGAAAAAGATCCAAGTCTTCCTGTTTTTTTCGTGCGTAATTAGTCAACACTGAGAAAATATCATCCTGTATAATATTATTTCCATTGTACAGGCTATTGAACTGTATGACAGCTTGGAACAGTTCCTGGAACTTCTTTTGATCATTCATATAAAGGCTATTATCTAAAACATTCCCCATTAAAGTTCAGTCCACTCCTCTCTCATCATCTTGCCGTTTTCTCTGATCTTATCATGAAAAAGGATCAATTCAATCAAAATATCTATATCCTGTATGGACTGCTTTGCTTCCCGGGTTTTTACCTGCCCCATAAAAAGCATGGAACACATTCATCTCTTCATAATCCTGTGGAATTGATGTCAGTGCTTCCATACTGGTACCACAATATTCGGATATCTGCCGCATTTCTGCCGCATTAATGGTGCGAAATAAAATAAAAGCCCCGCAAAATCACCAGACTTTGCAGGGCTTCCAACACAAACCTTCCATATGAACTTTTATACCGTTTCGGCTATCCGAATTTCCTCCGCCTACCCCTGCATAAACCGGTTCAAAAACTCCCTGGTCGAGTTCTTCTGCGGGTTTCCGAAGATATCCGCCGGAGCGCCCTCTTCCTCGATCACCCCGCCCGCCATATAGACGACGTGGTTCGATACGTCGCGGGCAAACGCCATCTCGTGGGTGACGATAATCATGGTCAATCCCTCGTTTGCGAGCGTCCTCATGACGGCAAGCACCTCGCCCACCATCTGTGGGTCCAAAGCGGACGTCGGTTCGTCAAACAACAGAATCTCCGGTTCCATGGCGAGCGCCCTGGCGATTGCCACACGCTGCTTCTGGCCGCCGGACAGCTGCCTCGGCTTTGCATTGATATAGGGGGCCATTCCCACCTTCTCCAGATAAAGCATGGCCTTACGCTTTGCTTCTTCCTTGTCCTTCTTTAAAACCTTGATCTGGCCGACCATACAGTTGTCAAGCACCGTCATGTTATTAAAGAGGTTGAAGTTCTGGAACACCATACCCACGCGCGTACGGTAGGATGCGGCGTTCATCTTTCTGTCCGTGATGTCCTTATCGTGATACAGGATCTCTCCCGTAGTCGGTGTCTCCAGAAGGTTGACACAGCGCAGCAGTGTAGATTTACCGGAACCGGAGGCGCCTATGATGCACGTTACATCGCCCTCAGCCACAGAGAAATCGATATCCCGGAGAACCACGTTCGTACCGAACGTCTTGCTTAAATGATGGATTTCCAGTACTGTATTTCCTGCCATAATTACTTATCCTCCTTCTCGTTTGGATCTGGGAATTTCACCAGGCCGCTGGTATAGGCAAGCGTATCCGTGGTAGCGAGATCGTAGCTGTCCGGACCGTCCATCTTCTTCTCCCAGTGCCGCAGAATTCTGGAGCAGGTGAAGGTAAGGATAAAGTAAATCACCATCGTAATGGTAAATGCCTCAAAATACGTATAGTAAGCGCCAGCCACGCCCTTCGTCGCATAGAACAGCTCTACGACGCCGATCACGGAAAGCACGGAAGAATCCTTGATGTTAATGATTAAGTTATTGCCGATCTGAGGCATGATGTTGCGCAGCGCCTGAGGCATGATAACATTGACCATAGTCTGGATATGATTCATACCGATGGCTTTCGCGCCCTCTGTCTGTCCCGGATCGATGGAAAGGATGCCGCCGCGCACCGTCTCCGCCATGTAAGCACCAGTATTAATGGATATAATAAAGTAAGCGGCAAACGTCTGGGACATGTTAAAACCAAACAGAACGGAAGATCCATAGTAAATAAACATGGCCTGAACCATCATGGGCGTTCCGCGGAATACTTCCACGTAGATATTTAAGATCAGCTTGATAAGTCCCAGAACTCCCCTTTTAACAGGATTATCCTTCTTATCCACCGGTATTGTCTGGACGATTCCGACCGCGAACCCGATGATACAGCCGATCAGTGTACCGACAAGGGCGATCGCCATAGTCTTTCCGGCGCCGTTTAAAAATGATACTCCGTATTTCTGCAGGATAAATAGAATCCTTCCAAAAAAATCTGACGGCAGCGACATAAGATTACCTCCAATTTAATTGAAACAGAACAAGCGGCACGGAATGAAACTGCCCTGTCCCGTGCCTGCATGCCCTGCCGATTTCTGTAATGTAAGATTATTCTGATAATGGCTGAACGGAAATCGCCTCTTCCATCATCTTATTATAATCATCTTTTGTCATCGTAGCCAATACACTGTTGATAGCGTCCTTTAACTCTGTATTCCCCTTCTTTAAGGAAATACCGATGTTGATATCTTCATCCGATACCTGGAACTCGCCGTCCGTGCCCGTGAAATCAAGCAGCTTGAAATCCGGATACGCAATGAGTGCAGCCTGTCCGGTAGGCTTGTCTGTCACAACCAGATCACATCTGCCGGAGTTTAAAGCTACCAGCATGGCCGGTGCAGACTCCTGTGCCGGCTGAATGTTGCCATCCGGGATCTGCGGCAGGCAGTTGTCGTACCAGATTGTGTTTAACTGAGAGGTAGCGGTGGCGCCTGCAAGGTCTGCAACGCTGGCCGCGTTCTCATACTTTCCGCCTGTCTTTACCAGAGTTACGATCGTCGCGTAGTAATACGGCTCCGTAAAATCTACAGACTGAAGGCGCTCAGCGGTAATGGACTGTCCCGCAATGACACAGTCAACCTTTCCCGACTGTACAGCCGGTACCAGGGAATCCCAGTCCAGCTTAACGATCTCCAACTTATAGCCGAGCGTATCAGCGATCTTTTTCGCCATCATAACGTCATAGCCGTACGCAAAATCGGAGCCTCCCGAAATCGCGACAGCGCCGTTGGCATCCGTAGGCTGGGTCCAGTTATACGGCGCGTAGCTGCACTCCATCGCAACCTTCAATACCTTCTCTCCGCCTCCATTCGCCTCTGCTCCGGCGGCCGGCGTACTCTCTGCCGCATTCTTGCTCCCACACGCAGTCAGCGCCGATACGGCTAAAACCACCGCAAGGCAGGCTGCTGCCAAACTCTTTCCTGTTTTTTTCATAACTTTTTCTCCTCTGCACTATCTCATAAATAGGTTCATTATAAAAAGATTTTGTCTCCTTGTCAAGACTCTCCCATCATTTCCTCGATCAGAGCCCATATTTCATCTCTTCCCTGTTTCGTTTCAGCGGAAAATGGGATAACCGTCACATCCTGGCCGATTCCCAGTCCCTGACGAACCATCTTCATATGCTTCTGCACCTGGCTCCGGTTGATCTTGTCCAGCTTCGTCGCAATGATAACCGGCTGATATCCGTTGTACACGATCCAGTCGTACATGGTCTTGTCGTTGACGGATGGCTCATGGCGGATGTCGATGAGCAGGAACACACGCTTCAGCATGGGAGACTGGTGGAGATAGTTTTCAATCATCTTCCCCCATTTGGCCTTTACCTCCTGAGCTACCTTTGCGTAGCCGTAGCCCGGTAAATCCACGTAATAAAGGGCATCGTTGATATTGTAGAAATTGATGGTCTGGGTCTTGCCCGGCTGGGAAGACGTGCGCGCGTACGCCTTGCGGTTCATCAGCGCGTTAATCAGCGACGACTTCCCCACATTGGACTTCCCTGCAAATGCAAACTCCGGCTTCGTATTGTCCGGCAGCTTACTGGTAATTCCGCACACGGTCTCCAGCTCTACTGTTTTGATTATCATATGGCTTCCTTTCTATTCGCTTACAAGGGCTTCCTTCAGCACGTCTGCCATATCCTTCACAAAAATGATGGTCAGCCCCTTCGTGATCTCCTTCGACAGCTCCGCAATGTCGGGCCTGTTCTTATCCGGCACGAGAACTCTCTTCATATGTGCCATCCTGGCAGCCAGAATCTTCTCCTTTAAGCCGCCGATCGGAAGCGCCCTTCCGCGCAGTGTGATCTCTCCCGTCATGGCCAGCTTCGCATCCACCTTTCTTCCCGTGACAGCCGACAGCATGGCGGTCGCCATGGTAATGCCTGCCGACGGACCATCCTTCGGAACTGCTCCCTCCGGAATATGGAGGTGGATATCGTGTTTTTCAAAGTAATCGTCCGCCACGCCGTACTCCGGGCAGATGGAACGGATATAGCTTAATGCCGTCTGGGCCGATTCCTTCATCACATCGCCCATCTGGCCTGTCATCTGCATCGTTCCCTTGCCGGGCATAACGTTGACCTCGATCTGCAGAGTGTCTCCGCCTACGCTGGTCCACGCCAGTCCTCTGACGATTCCCACCTGATCTTCCTCATTGACGTCCTCGAAGGTGATTTTCTCCTTGCCCAGATACTTTTCCAGCCCATTTTCCGTAATCCTGATGGCCTTCTTCTTATCTTCCAGGAACTCTCTGGCGGCCTTCCGGCAGATATCCCCGATCCGGCGCTCCAGATTTCTCACTCCGGCTTCCCTGGTATAATTATGGATAATCTTCTCAAGAGCCTTGTCAGTAATGGAAACCTGTTCTTCCGTCAGACCGTTCCGCTCCAGCTGCTTTCTTACCAGATAGTTTTTCGCAATATGGAACTTTTCATTCTCCGTATAGCTGTTTACTTCAATCACTTCCATACGGTCAAGCAGCGGTCCCGGTATGGTCTGCGTCGTATTCGCCGTGGCGATAAAAAGCACATTGGACAAATCGATGGGGAGTTCCACATAGTGGTCACGGAACTTCACATTCTGTTCGCTGTCCAGCACCTCCAGCAGCGCGGAGGAAGTATCTCCCTTATAGTCGCTGCTCACCTTGTCGATCTCATCCAGAAGCATCAGCGGATTGCTGACTCCGGCCTGCCGCATGGCTTCCACGATGCGGCCCGGCATGGCGCCGACGTATGTCTTTCTGTGGCCACGGACCTCCGCCTCGTCGTGGATTCCGCCAAGGCTGATGCGGACGTACTGCTTGTTCAGCGCCCTGGCCACGGAGCGCGCAATGGACGTCTTACCGGTTCCCGGAGGTCCCACAAGGCAGATAATCGGGCTCGTTCCTTTCTTCGTCAGAACACGGACGGCCAGGTACTCCAGGATTCTCTCCTTTACCTTTTCCAGCCCATAGTGATCCGAGTTTAAAATCTCCTCGGCATGCGATATGTTATTATTGTCCTTCGACACCTTTTTCCACGGAAGATCCAGCACTGTCTCCAGATACATGCGGAGCACGTTGGCCTCCTGGCTTCCGCCCGGCATGGCCTTGAACCGTTCGATCTCTCTGTGAATCTTGTCCTTCGTCTCCTTGTCCGCCTTTAAAGCCTTAAGCTGCTTCTCATACTCGTCGGCATCGGACAGCGGGTTGTCCTCCCCCAGCTCCTCACGGATCACCTTCAGCTGCTCCCGCAGGATATAGTCCTTCTGATTCTTATCCACATTCTCCTTGACACGTCCCTGGATCTCCCGTTTTACACGGGTAATCTCGATCTCGGTCAGAAGATTTCTCATGACGGTCTCATAACGCTCTTCCAGAAGTACACACTCCAGAACCTTCTGGCGGTTCTTGTAGTCCCATGGAAGCTGGATCGCAATCTGATCCAAAAGCTCGCCTAGATCCGTAACCATCATCAGGTTCGGGAAGACCTCCTTCAGCATCCGGGGATTCTCCTTGCCGTATTCCTCCAGCTTTTCTTTCAGAATTCGCACCATGGCCTGTCTCGTGACGTAGTCCAGGGAATCCTCCGACTCTGTTAAGGTTCCGATCTCACCGACAAGCATAGGGTCCTCGCTGTCCAGTCCCAAAAGCTCCACGCGCTCCTGTCCCTCGACCATGACGCGAACCACGTTATTCGGAATCTTCACCAGCTGCTTGATCAGTGCCACACAGCCCACCTGGTGAAGCTCGTCGACTCCCGGATCGGCCTCCTCACTGTTCTTCTGAGTGACGAGACAGACTCTCTGGTCTCCGATCATCGCCTTCTCCACAGCCGCGATGGACTTGCTGCGGCTGATGTCGAAATGTATCATCATTTTAGGAAGGACAGTCATGCCACGCAAAGCAATGACCGGCATCGTTATTGTCTTATCTTCCATATTTCTCTCCTTTGCATCCCGACAGGACAGATGGATCCATCTAGTACAGCATTGCGTAAGTTTCAGTGAATTATGTGCTTGATATTTGCGTCAGGGGCGCGTCCGCGAAGCGACGGCGTAGTGGATCCTACGTCTAGCTTCGTGGGCGTGGTCCTGGCGTGAATAGCGAGTGCAGAATTCACCGGAACTTATGCAACGCTGTACTAGCTTACTGCACGCGGAAATAAGGAAAGGTGCTGCAGCAGTTCTTCCTGCTGTAACACCTTTCCGAACTTTCTCTGGATCCTATGCAATCTCGCCTGTCTTATCTTTTCTCAGTTTCTGGGCCAGGGATTTTCTGGGCACCGTCGTATCTCTGTAGATGATCTCCGGTTCTCCCTCTTTATTCACAACAGCCTTGGTGATCGTACAGATACCGATGTTGCTGTCGGATGGAATCTCATACATGATATCCATCATAACGCTTTCCATAATGGAACGCAGGCCTCTGGCTCCCGTCTTTCTCTCCACTGCCAGCTCCGCAATCCTTTCGACTGCTTCCTCGGTCAGCTCCAGTTTTACATCGTCCAGCTCAAACAGCTTCTGATACTGCTTGATCAGGGCGTTTCTCGGTTCTGTCAGAATCTTTACCAGCGCTGCCTTGTCGAGAAGCTCTAATGACACGGTAACCGGCACACGGCCGATAAATTCCGGAATCAGACCGAATTTTACGAGATCCTGCGGAAGTACTTTCTTCAACAGGTCGTCAATATCGGTTCTGTTCTTATCCACGATCTCGGCGTTAAAGCCGATGGAGCCCGCGCTTAAACGGCTCTCGATGATCTTTTCGAGCCCGTCGAAGGCACCGCCGCAGATGAACAGAATGTTGGTGGTATCGATCTGAAGAAGCTCCTGATGAGGATGCTTTCTTCCGCCTTGAGGCGGCACGCTGGCGACCGTTCCCTCCAGAATCTTTAAGAGTGCCTGCTGCACCCCTTCACCGGACACGTCTCTCGTGATGGACACGTTTTCGGATTTTTTCGTAATCTTGTCAATCTCATCGATATAGATAATGCCGTACTCAGCCCTGCTGATATCGTAATCCGCGGACTGAATCAGCTTGAGCAGAATGTTCTCCACATCCTCGCCCACATATCCCGCCTCGGTAAGCGCCGTGGCGTCCGCAATGGCAAACGGTACGTTGAGCACCTTTGCGAGCGTCTGTGCCAGATACGTCTTACCGGAACCGGTCGGTCCCAGCATCAGGATATTACTCTTCTGTACATCCACATCCATGTTTCGTCTGGATGTGATTCTCTTATAGTGATTATAGACCGCTACGGACAATACCTTTTTGGCACTATCCTGCCCGATGACGTAGTCATCCAGAAATGACTTGATCTCCTTCGGCTTCATTAAGTTGATGTCGCTGAAATCAGGTCCTTCTTCTTCATGACTGTCGAACTCTTCTTCTAATATCTCCGCGCAGAGATCAATACACTCGTCACAGATATAGACATTATTGGAACCGGCAATCAGCTTCTTTACCTGGTCCTGCGTTTTCCCGCAAAAAGAGCATCGGATTTTGTCGTCTGTTCTGACCGGCATATACACACCTCATTCTTTCTCAATTAATCACTAACTTAATGCTCGTGGCTGTAGATAATTTCATCAATCAGACCGTAAGCCTTTGCTTCTTCGGCGTTCATGTAGTTATCGCGCTCTGTATCGCGTTCGATCACTTCATACGGCTGGCCTGTGTTTGCAGCCAGGATCTCGTTCAAACGCTTCTTGATCTTTAAAATGTTTTCCGCAACAATCCGGATCTCGGTCGCCTGTCCCTGTGCGCCGCCGGAAGGCTGATGAATCATGACCTCCGCATTCGGAAGAGCGAATCTCTTTCCCTTTGCACCGCCGGACAGTAAAAATGCACCCATGCTGGCCGCCATGCCCATACATACGGTGGAAACGTCACACTTGATATAGTTCATCGTATCGTAGATTGCCATACCCGCGGTTACAGAGCCGCCCGGGCTGTTGATGTAGAGGTTGATGTCCTTGTTAGGATCTTCCGCCTCCAGAAACAGAAGCTGGGCTACAACGATGCTCGCGGATACATCCGTCACTTCTTCACCCAGAAAAATGATTCTTTCTTTTAAGAGTCTTGAATAAATATCGTAAGAACGCTCGCCCTTACTCGTCGATTCAATAACATAAGGTACTAAACTCATATTGTTTCCTCCTCGTTGCGAATTCTGGTCTGCCAGTCTTATATTACGAAAGCCGAGCAGATTCCAAACATAGTCAGGAATCTCCCCGGTCTTCTAAACGTAATTATTTCAATCCGCATACTGCGGTTTGTAATTCACCCTCAGCATGACAAAGCTATTTATAACTACTCTGCCAGATTACTCAGACCGCTTTGACCCCCAATAGTGGGGATAAACCACTAATGACAGAAAATCCACATTAATTAAACTAACTTTGCCTCAGCAACCAGGAAATCAACTGCTTCCTGAACTGCCAGGTCTTCCTTCATCTGCTCGATGCCGTTCTCTCCCATGTATTCCTTGATCTGGGCAACTTCCATCTTGTAGGATTCAGCCATATCTGCGATCTCTTTCTCAACAGCTTCATCGGAAACCGTGATGTTTTCAGCTTTTACAATCGCCTCTAATACGAGTCTTGTCTGAATTCTCTTAACAGCCTGCGGCTTCATCTGCTCTTTTAATGTATCGATCGTCATGCCTGTGAACTGCATGTACTGCTCAAGGGAAAGGCCCTGGCTCTGCATTCTTCTTGCATAATCGTTTACCATGTTGTTTACCTGGCTTTCGATCATCGGCTCAGGAATGTCCATTGTGGCATTCTCCACTACCTTGTCAACAACATGATTCTCATTCTCTGTAGCGGCTTCTTTCTGCTTTGTTAAGGAAAGCTTGGCCTTTACATCGTTCTTGTACTCTTCGAGAGTCTCGAACTCGGAAACTTCTCCGGCAAACTCATCGTTTAACTCCGGAAGTTCTTTTCTCTTGATCTCCTTAACGGTTACCTTGAATACTGCTGGCTTACCGGCAAGTTCTTTTGCATGGTATTCCTCCGGGAAGGTTACGTTTACTTCGCACTCTTCGCCGATGTTCTTACCGATTAACTGCTCTTCGAATGTATCGATGAAGGAATGGGAACCAATAGTTAAAGGATAATCCTCGCCCTTTCCGCCTTCAAACGGAGTCCCGTCTACAAATCCTTCGAAATCAACAACCGTCTGGTCTCCGTCTTCTACTGCTCTGTCCTCTACGGTGATCAGTCTGGAGTTCTGCTCCTGAACCTTCTTAAGCTCTGCTTCGATGTCCTCGTCGCTCACTTCAGCGGATGCCTTCTCTACTTCGATTCCTTTGTACTCGCCGAGAGTCACTTCCGGCTTAACAGCTACGGTAGCTGTATAGATTAATTCTTTCCCTTTTTCAACCTGTACAACGTCGATTTCAGGTCTGGATACAACGTCCAGTTCACTCTCTGTTACGGCATCGCCGTATGTTGCGTCGAGTGCTTCGTTGATGGCATCCTCATATAATACCTCTACGCCGTACATCTTCTCTACCATGGCCTGAGGAGCTTTTCCTTTTCTGAAGCCAGGTATGTTGAATCTGCTCTTATTCTTATTAAAAGCCGTGGTGAGCGCTTTTTCAAACTGTTCAGCTGGTACCTCTACGGTTAATTTTGCCATGTTCTTTTCTAATTTCTCTACTTGTAAACTCATTCTATGGGTTCCTCCTTGAATATATATGTGAACCGCCATACCGACAGGGCGTTACACTTCAATTTAGCATTATAGCATACTCATTCGGTAAATTCCAGTACTATTTCTGTGAAAAGTCCGATTTCTGGGCAAAATCCTGCATTTTCCTGACAATATACGGATCGATTGGACGGATTTCCATCTGAGGCCGTCCGATATAGTATCCCTGGAACAGCTCGACGCCGCATTGAATCAGGAATTCCAGTTCCTCCTTCGTCTCCACGCCCTCTGCCAGAACCGTGATATGATTCTGCCCGGCAAAGTCCAGGATATTATTCAAAATCAGCTGGCGGTTGGGATCTTCATGAATCCGCTGCACGAGACTCATGTCCACCTTGATGATGTCGGGCGCCATGTCGAGAAGCACGGTTTCACTGTTGTAGCCTGCCCCAAAATCGTCGATAGCGATAAGACCGTTCCACTTTTTAGTCACCGCAATTTTACGGCTCATATACTCCTGATTCACGGGTTCCCCTTCCGTAAGCTCCGTCACGACACGGGACAGATAGCGGCTGTACCGGTTCCAGAGATCGGCTTCCTCCTCCTTCGACATACAGGCGCTGGCAATGGAGTTGATGAAAAGCCGTTCCGTCTGTCCCAGAGCGCCCGCCTGATCCTGTTTTTCCACAGCCTTCAGACCGGCATACCAGGTCAGCGTCTCCATCTGCGTAAGCTTCGCCTGAGCCCGTGCCAGATTCAGCACCTCTTTGATCCCCTTTAAATTCGTAAAATTGGGCCGCATCAGCAGCTCATAGCCAAAGACGCTTCCGTCCCGCCTCGTGATTGGCTGGAATGCAAAATCCACTTCCCGCGTCTCCAGCATCCGGTTTAATTCTTCCCGCCCGGCCAGCATATAGGAATTGTTGGAGTAATCGTTGGAATCGAATTCCATGATAATGCCCTTCACGCTGTGCTTCACCATGTACATGGCAAAATCAGCGTAATTTAACAGTGTATCAAAATCCACGGCGTCATCCGGATACCACGCCATTCCTCCGGAAACGCGGACAGGAATCTGATACCCACCCTTCATCTCCAGGCTGGTAGACTGCAAAAATTGCATGAAGGACTGGACTCTCCGCCTGATCTCCTCTTTTCCCCCCCCGTAAATCAGCGTGACGAATTCATCGCCGGAATAACGCGATACGATGGCGCCTTCCTCTTCCAGCCGCTTTAAGCAGTTGGCAAACAGAACGATATAGCGGTCGCCCTCGTCATGGCCGTACGTATCGTTGATATACTTTAAATTATCGAGATCCCACATGGCCACAGCCGCGGTCTGAATGGTTCCATCCGCCATAGCCACCACCAGCTGTTCCCGGAATGCCCTTCTGTTATAGAGGCTGGTGAGCAGATCGTAATTTCTCTCCCGCTCCAGCTTCGCCTTCTCCTCCACGTCGCCCGTCACATCCGAAAGCACGCCGAGGACCGTTCCCGCCTCCTGTGTCTCCAGAATGAGACGGACCCAGCGTCCCTTACCTGCCGCATTTGCCCGGTCAGATGCGCTCCTCTCTGCTTCATCTGCCATCGGGCGCGCCTCCACATGAAACAGGTAATTTTCGCCGTCTCTCTTTGTATTCCTGATACCGGCCTCCATCCGCTGCCGAAACTCCCCGCTGCCCATATAGCAGTACGGCTCCCCCGGCTCTTCCCAACCCATCATCTCAAAAATGGAACGGCTGCAGAATACGCTCTCATTGTTTTCTTCATACTCAAACACGCCAATCAGCACATTGGCATGCTCTAAAATACTGGATATCTTCGATGCGGACCGCTCCACATCCGCACTCAGCTGTTCGATGGTCTCTGTCAGTTCATCGATCTCTCCGATGTTAACCCGTGTCAGCGTAAGGCCGTGTTCTCCCGACCGTTTACGAACCTCATTGACCAGGCCGCGAATCGGGTCTGTCACGATCTTGCCGATGATGAAGACGCCGAATACGCTTAAAATAATCGGAATCAGAATGGAGCTCAGCAGCATGCTTCGAATGGAATTATAAAAAGACAGCAGGTCGTTCTTCCTGGCCATCCCGACCAGGACCCATTCCTCCTGTTCAAACGGCGTATTATAGTTATACACATCCAGCTGCTTTACGCTGGCATACCAGCCGGCCCGGTCGGAGGAACGCAGCTCACCGATGCCTTCCTCCTCGTTATCCGTGTATTCCAGGTACTCGTCTCCCTTGAAATACTGATTATAAAGATAGCCTGACGATGCTACGGGAGTGATGGTATTCTCTCCCGCCTGTCGGACTCCCAGGGCGTAGCAGACCTCGAAGCTGCTCTCCGTTCTGTCGGAGCTGAGCACCTGCTCGATCCTTCCGATTCCCATCTCCAGTCCGAACACGCCCACGACGCTTCCGTCCTCCAGGATGATGGGGGCGGAATACGTGATGACAGGAATGTCTTTGGGACTCAGGCGGAACGGCTTGCTTAAATAGGCAAAATTCAACCGGTCCTCTGCCCCGGCCTGATTCTCCACGGAGGAATAAAACGGTTTTTTATAGAAATCGGTACTGCCGTCATCGGCCGTCATGTCAAAGCCCAGGTCCCAGAAGGAATCCAGAGGAATCCCGTATTTATTGGCAAGGGAAGGAAGCCCCCGCTCCAGAAGCAGGGACGAATTATCCTGATTATAGCTCCTGCCGGGATTGGAATCGCGTATGTAAAATCCGGCCTTCGTATTTTCCGCACTGTTCTGCGCGGCCGGGCCATCCAGCACGACGAATATTCCCGTGCCGTAGCTGCGGCGCATGAGATCGACGGCTCTGTTCATAATCCCGTCGGCAATCTCCCGGTTTAAATCATAATCGCTTGAAATACAGGACGCATCTTTATGCTGTTCGTCTAAAACCGACTGAATCTCAGACGCCATGGATCCGGAGTCATTGACGACATTAATCCACTGGTGGATCGTCTCCTTCTCCAGATAGAGCCTGGTGTTATCCGTATTCTCACTCAAAATATGGATTTCATTATTCTTCAGTTTTTTAGAAACACCGCCGAACAGAACCATTCCGGCCATAATCAGTGCCTGTATAATCAACAGCACCAATAACGGCCAGAGCAGATGGGTTCTGATGGATTCATTCCTGCCTTTTTTCATAACTACTCTCCGATGATGGTCTCCAGTTGTTCTTTTGTATCCTCATACCACTGTTCAAAGTTAGATTCTTCCGTAAACTGCTCTACCGCTTCTTCCCTGGACATTCCCTGCGCCATGAGGGACAGCACGGTCTCTCTGTCTTCTCTGGCTTTATCCGCCATGGTGGTGTTTAAAATGGCGCGCGCCTGATCTCCGCCCTCGAAGGGCTTCGTCGTATACAGCTGATACTTGTTGGCAGTCTCCAGGCCAATCAGCAGGTTCTCGCCTGCCGCGTCTTCCTCTCCGTTCTCCGCCAGCACGGTCTCCAGCCGTTCCTTCGCTCCCGCTTCCTTCTTAACCGGCAGATAGCCGGAGGAGACGGAAAATCTGATATTATTGTCAACACCCGTAAACCACTTCAAAAAGGTGGACGCCGCATACTCTCTCTTCTCCTCAGACTTTAGGATCATCATGCCTGCACCCTGCTGGACGGCGCACGGCTCCGTCCCCGAGAAGTTGGGAAGCGGATAGACCTTGCTCTCGATGGGATAGCTGGTTCCATCCTCCAGCGTCACGCTGGTTGGGAAATAGGCGAATCCGCTGGTTGAGCCCACGAAGGCCGCCAGCTGTCCCGTCTTCACATCGTCGCTTCTGAACTTTCCGAATGCGCCGAAATAGCCGTTGACATACGGAATATAGTAGTTATCCCAGAGCCGCTTCATGGCGGTCCTGTCAAAATCCATGATCACGTGTCCATCTTCCACGCGGAAAATCTCATGTCCAAGCTGCAGGCTTCCGACGATGATATAGTTGGCAAATGCGTCTCTTCCGAAAAATGCCTTTCCGTCATCCGGCGTTTCTGTCAGGCTGTCGGTCCACTTGTAATATTTCTCCGCCACACGCGTGATTCCTTCCCAGGAGGAGAACGCGGCGTCCGTCTCCCCGGTTGCCTCGGCAAACTTATCCCAGTCCGTCTTGTTGATCGCAAATACTTCCGTTGACTTCGCCACCGGGAACACCTTGATTCCTTCGCTTCCGTCAAACCGGCCTTCTTCTATGTAGGCATCCACATACTCCCCGATCTCATCTGCGGTCAGATACTTGCTTAAATCAACCGCCATTCCCCTTTGGTCGATCTCATAGACCTTATCGGCATAAGCCGCGAAGACATCCGGAACCGGATCCGAGCCGATCTTCTTATCGATGCTGTCCGTCACGGCCTGACTTAAATCGTCGATGCTGCCCTTGCTGTAGGCTTCCACGATTATGCCCTTTTCCCGGCCCTCCGATTCGTTAAATGTCTGAACCAGCTGATCGAAGCCTTCCTTCTGGACGCCGTTATAGTAGTGCCATATGGTAATCGTCACCGGATCCTTAGCCGAGAGGCCGTAAGGATCCTTCTTTTCACATCCCGCTAAGCCGGCGGCCAAAATCCCCGCAGCCAGAACCGGCAGTACCCAGCTTTTTTTCATCTTCATCCCCATCACACCCTTATCCTTACATTGGAATCTGGTCATACTGGATCGAATCTTTGATCTGACCCGCATGTTCCCTGTCCGTCAATAAAGCCAGCAGTTCAATTCCCAGATCCAGCGCATAGCCAAGGCCCCGTGCGGTTGTCACATTGCCATCCGTCACTACGCCCTGTCTCGTATATTCCGCGCCCTTCAGTTCGTCTTCAAAGCCCGGATAACACGTCGCCTTTCTCCCTTCCAGGATCCCCAGTCCGCCGAGGACGCTGGGTCCGGCACAGATGGCAGCCAGTCTCTTTCCAGCCTTATCCGCCTTTAACAGTTCCCCGCACAAGCCCTCATGAGCCGCCAGATTCCTCGTTCCCGGCATACCGCCCGGTAAAAACAGAACATCCGCGTCAGAAAAATCTGCCTCGGAAAATTCAAGATCCGCCTGCAGCTTTATCTGATGTGCGCTTACCACATCCTTACTTCCTGTAATGGAAACCAGCTTCACATCCTGTCCGCCTCTGAGCAGAACATCAACGACTGCCAGCAGCTCCACCTCTTCTGATCCGTTTGCTACAAATGCATATACTTTTCCCATGATCATAATCCTCTCTGTCTGTTTATTTTTGCAGGGTACTGATGGTAGAAATCTTCACATAATCCACCAGATACCTTGTTTCTGCCTCGTCACCGTGAATCATCTTCATCAGTACGTCCGCGGCCGTATGGGACTGTCCCGTGTGATCGTTCAGCACGGTTCCCGTCACTTTGCCTTCCTTGATGTACTGAACCGTCTCCTCCAGGGCATCCACACCTACTAAGTAGATATCCTTTCCGGTTTTCCGGCCCGCCGCGTCGATGGCTTCCCACGCGCCATTGGCCATAGCGTCATTGTTACAGAAAATGACCTCGATCCGCCTGCCATAAAGCGCAAGCGCCTTCTCCGCCAGCTTCCGGCCCTCCTCCTTCTTCCAGTCAGCATGGCCCGAAAACAGCTTTTCCGTCTTCATGCCGCCGTCCTCCAGCGCCTTTATGGAATACTCGGTGCGGTAATTGCTGTCCTCATTGTCCTTTTCTCCCATAATCATAACGTAGGACACGACACCGTCTTCGTTAAAATCTCCGCGTTTTTCCGTCTCCAGTATGATACCGCCCTGATAGGTTCCGGCCTGCTTCGAATCCGTTCCGATGCAGGAAACCGCCATCTTCTCCGCCTTCCATCTGGCCTGCTCGTCCGCCTTCGGCTGCCGGTTGATAAATACAAGGGGAATCCCGGCCTCATGGCAGGAATCCGCAATCACGCCCGCCCTGTCCGTGTCCACCAGATTCACGATAATCCCGTCGTATCCGGCCTCGATGAACTCATTCACCTGGGAGATCTGTTCCTCCTGCTCTCCCCTGGCGTTCCGCACCACAACCTCCGCGTTATACGCTTCCTCCAGATACTGCCTCAGTTCCTCCCGATACAGCTTCATAAAATTATCGTCGTACCGGTAGATGGCAACGCCGATCCGCAGCTTCTTCTCCGCTGCTTCCGTACTTTCACCGCTGTCATCCGCACCGTTCCCGCTGCCGTTGACACTTTCCGATGTACTTTGGGACGCACTTTCCGACGCCCCCGGCGATTCCCGCGTCCCGCCTTTTCCAGACGAACACGCCGCCAGAAAGCAGACCGCCAGAGCCAGCAGCAGACAGATGGGAAAAATACGGTTTTCTCTCTTTTTCATGATGTATTCTCCTGTTTTTTGTCTGTAGATTTTATATTACCACTTTTAGGGTATTTTATCTACTGTTTCAGCTTGAGTTGGGAAGAAACAATTATTGAGGGAGGGGACGCCCCAGGGTTTGCGGTTAGGGCGAGGGGGACGGGGGAGAGCCTGCGACAGCTTCTTGTTTCCTCGGCGGCAGGAACTAAAGCCGGAAGGCAGGAAAAAAGGGCGGCCCGCGCAAATTACGGAGAACTCCTGAAGGACTTCTCCTCCATGTGCACTTGAAATCTGGCTTGGAGGCCAGATTTCACCACCCTTTTTTCCTGCCTTCCGGCTTAAGTTCCTGCGAGCCTCGGAAAAGGAAACTGTCGCAGGCTCTCCCCCGTCCCCCTCGCCCTAACCGCAAACCCTGGGGCTGTGTACTGGCTGTGCTGGGAAAACCAATATTAAAATATCATTAAATAATAAATAAAAGGCTTGACTACATTTTCTTTATGGTATATGGTATACTATTTTTACAATGGTTACACGTATTGTTAATGGAGGTAAATCGATGGAAATAGAACGTAAATTTTTTATAAATGATCCACTGCCCGGATATAAGGAGTATCCTCATCATGCGATTGAGCAGGGATACCTGTGTACAGAGCCGGTGGTGCGGGTAAGACGGGAGGATGATACGTATTATCTTACGTATAAGTCAAGAGGGAAGCTGGCCAGGGAGGAGTATAATCTGCCTCTTACAAAGGAGGCTTATGAGCATTTGATCGGGAAGGCGGATGGGAATATTCTTACGAAGAAAAGGTACTTGATTCCTGTCGAGGGATCGCATTTGACTATCGAATTCGATGTGTTTGAAGGGAAGTTTGAGGGGCTTATGCTGGCGGAAGTGGAGTTTGAGACGGAGGAGGAGGCTAACGCGTTTGTTCCTCCGGAATGGTTTGGAAGGGATGTGACGTACTCCGGGGAGTATCAGAACAGCCGGTTGTCGGGGCTGGCAGGTATGGAGCTGCTTTGAGCCTGGTGACCATGCTTTGGGGAGAAATTTTATTCTTCCCCTTATAAAAAGGCATGAAAGAATTTGCGGTGCGCTGGCGCATAAGCGAATTCTTTCATGCTGTTGGGTAAATTATTGTTTTATTTCTTCTGTACGTATTTCAGACAGTCAAGTGTTACTGCCGTGATAATGATGATACCTTCAAATACGAACTGAAGGTTTGTGTCGATACCGAGGATTGTAAGGGAGTAGATCAGTACGGTGAAAATAAGTACGCCGACTACTACGCCTGAAATCTTACCAATACCACCGGTAAAGGATACGCCGCCTACTACGCAGGCTGCGATCGCGTCCATCTCCCAGCCCTGGCCATAAGCCGCGGAACCGGAACCTACCATTCTTGCACATTCCAGCCATGCGCCAAAGCCGTAAAGAATACCAGCCAGGATAAATGCGCCCATGGTTACCCAGAATACGGAAATACCTGAAACAGCCGCTGCCTCCGGGTTTCCGCCGACTGCGTATAAATTCTTGCCGAATGTTGTCTTGTTCCAGATAAACCATACGATTGCAATTGCAGCTACCGCCCAAAGGATGATGGTCGGGAAACCATTTAATCTCGGGATAATCATCTTCGGGATAGAAGGTTCAATTGCACCGAAGGATACACCTTTTGTCGCATACGTAACAAGGCCGAAGATAACCAGCATGTTTGCCATGGTTGAAATAAAAGGATGCATCTTGAATCTGGCTGTAAAGAAGCCTCCGATTGCGGTAAAACATGTACACAGAACGATACACATAAACAGCGCGAAAACAACTCTTACACCGATGGGAAGACCCGTAAAATCAAATACATGGCCGAAAACCATACCCGTATTGACGCCCTGGTGCATAATGATGGTTGCAGTCGTCATACCCATACCAACCATACGGCCAATGGAAAGGTCCGTACCGGTAAGGAGAATGAGTCCCGCTACACCGAGCGCAAGGAACATACGCGGGGAAGCCTGCTGAAGAATATTTAAAATATTGTTATAGGTAAGCAGCGGCACGCCCTTTATGATCGGCGTGGCGATACACAGCCCGATAAAAATCAGGATAATCGCGATATACAAACCATTCTGCAGTAAAAATTCCCTGCGGTTGAACGTATATTTATAGTTCTCCCATTTCTGGGCCCTGGACTCCGTGAAGGTGAACTTGGAGATGCGCAGTAAGTCAATCAGATGATACTGCCAGACAAACGCCGCGTGTCTTCTGTCCTTGATCTGCTGAAGCTCCTTTTCCAAATCCATTTTCGCATCAAACATCCGGTTCTTATGAACATACTTTTCATCCTTCACTTCCTGATGGTCAGAAAGCTTTGACATGGTGCTCTGGTGTTCTTTCTCCAGCTCCGCAATCTTTTTGTGGTACTTTTCCTTTGCGAGCACCTTTTCCTGCTCACAGCTCTCCTTCAGCGGCTGATAATAATCCTTATCAAAGTGTGCCTTCAGATACGCTGTTGCGTCGGAAATTAATTTTGAAATCTCATCTTTATTTTTTGCTTCAACTGCTTTTGCTTTATCCAGCTCAGCCTTATACGCTGTAATCCTGGATTCTTTTTCGCCCTTCGTGATGCTGCGGTCTCTCTTTATTGCGTCAATCGAATTCTGAAGAGCGACTGCTCTGTTTGTGCCGTCCGCTCTGAGGCTGTCGATCTTACTCTGTATCTTACCAACATAATCCTCAATTGGCTGGCGCAGCTTAAGTTCCTGTTCAGCTGTAAGAGTCTTACCATTTCCATTCGCCATATCCATCAATCTCCCCCATTATAGGTATTTTGCACTGAGTCTTAAAAGCTCTTCCTGGTTTGTTTCTTTTGTATTCACAATTCCAGACAGCCGTCCATTGGACATAACACCAATACGGTTCGTAATTCCCAGAATCTCCGGCATCTCAGAGGAAACAACTATGATCGTCTTTCCCTGCTTCGCCATATTGATGATCAACTCATATATTTCGTATTTCGCGCCGACATCGATACCTCTTGTAGGTTCATCCATCATGAAAACCTGAGGCTCGCGTTCCAGCCATTTTCCAAAAATAACCTTCTGCTGGTTACCGCCGGAAAGGCTCGATATCATATCGTCCGGCCCCATACACTTGGTATGCATGATTTTGATTTCCTTCGAAGTCGCCTTTACCATCTTAACATCAGAGAGCGCGATCCCGGTCTTATACTGCTCCAGATTTGCAATGGTGGTATTAAACGTAAGGTCGCCCTTCAGGAAAAGCCCATTGGCCTTTCGTTCCTCGGTGATCATAGCAAATCCATGCTCCATGGCTTCCTTCGCACTTCCGAAATTCATAAGGCGCTTATTAAAGTAAACACGCCCAGCCGCTCGGGTACGGACACCGAAGATTGTCTCCAGAAGCTCCGTACGTCCTGCACCCACCAGACCATACAGCCCGAAGATCTCCCCTTCTCTTACATCAAAGGAAACATCCTGCAAATGGGGTTCAAACTTTGTAGATAAATGCTGGATGGACAAAATCACATCCTTGGGGGTATTGTCAACCGGCGGGAACCGGTTGTCAAGTGAACGGCCTACCATGGCCGCTATCAGCTCATTCATGTTCGCATCCTTGGTACTCTTTGTCATAACCAGGTTGCCGTCACGAAGCACTGATATCTCATCACAAATTTCAAAAATCTCATCCATCTTATGAGAGATGTAGATCAGGGCAATTCCCTGCTCTTTTAACATTCTCATCATCTCGAAAAGTTTATCCACTTCCTGTACCGTTAAAGAGGAAGTAGGCTCATCGAGAACGATTACCTGGGAATTATAGGAGATTGCCTTGGCAATCTCACACATCTGCCTCTGTGATACAGACATGTTACGCATGGGCTGAGTAAGGTCAACGGTCATGCCCAGCTTTCTGAAAAGCTCGGAAGCTTCCTTTTTCATTCTGCCTTCATCAACAATCCCCATGGAATTGACCGGATAACGACCGAGGAACAGATTGTCAATAACATTTCTTTCCAGACACTGATTCAGTTCCTGGTGAACCATTGCAATTCCGTTTTCAAGGGCATCCTTCGGTCCGGAAAAGCTTACTTCCTTTCCTTTCAGGAAGATATTTCCCTCGTCCTTCTGGTAGGTACCAAACAGGCACTTCATCATGGTGGACTTACCGGCGCCGTTCTCACCCATAAGCCCCATAACGGTTCCGCGCTTCACATCCAGATTGATATGGTCCAGAACCCTGTTTCGGCCAAAGGACTTGCTCATACCGCGTATTGATAAGACGATATCATCTTTCTTATCTGCCATTGTTTTTACTCCTCTGCTTATAAAAACGCCTGATTATTAAAAGAGGTTATCAGGGAGAATTTCTTCTCCCTGATAGCCTGCCCATCTTTAATATTAGTGAATATTACTGATCAAGTAAAGATGTGTAAGAAGCTGCGTTATCTGTCTTAACCATGTTGATTGCAAATGCATCGTACTGGCTCGGATTGCCAAGACGGTTTGTGATATTGGACTCTGTCTGGCCATCGCCGCCGATGTACTCAACCTTTAAGTTAAGCAGCTTGTCGTACTTCTGAAGAAGTGGCTGATAGGTTGAACCCAGGAAGTTATCAGCAGAATTGTAGATATTCAGCCATACCTTCTTTTCCGGATGTGCAGCTGCGTCAAGCTGATTTGCTACAGGTGCATAAACCATTGTAGAATCCATGAAATCCTTATAATTGTCAGCTGTAACTGCAACGTTCAGTGCGTAGTAAGAACGCTCATCTGCTTTGTATACATATACGTCGCTGCTCAGAACGTTTCCTGCGTCGTCAGCTGTGCCGATACCGGTGTCGATATCAACGCCGTCGAGAGCGTTACGAAGAACACGAAGTGTTAAATATGCCTGAACATCTGCATGCTGGCTGATCGTTCCGCCGTAGCCTTCTGCGATCGCTGCAACTGCATCACTGTTTGCATCGTATCCAAATGTAGGAACCTTGTTGTCTTTGGACCATGCATTAAACATGGACATACCCATACCGTCGTTGTTAGAAGCAACGATATCGATCTGATCGCCGAAAGAGGAAGACCATGTTCCAATTCCGTTACCTGCTGTCGCTGCATCCCATGTAGCACCAGCGGAGTTCTTCATTTCCTGAGAAGCAAGCTCACGAACTACGTATTCTTTTCCGTTCACTTCAATCTTACCATCCTGTACGATGGTGGAGGAGCCGTCTGTGTTCGTTCCGATCGGATCGCTGTTGATGTTGCCGTCTTTTTCTACTGCTGTTCCAAGAGCCTTACGTACGCCTCTTGTACGAGCGATGGAATCGTTATGTCCGATATCGCCGATAGCCAGAACATAACCGATGATTCCGTCACCGTTGCGGTCGATGGTGTCAATATTCTTTTCGATATACTCTTTCACCATGGTACCCTGAAGCTCAGCACCCTGATTGGCATCGAATCCTACATAGTATGTATCCGCATTGTAATTCAGCGCCGTCATATCAAGCTGGCCTGTGGCACTGCTGGATGGCTGACGGTTAAACCATACTAAAGGCTTATCCTTGTTCTCCACTTTTGCATCAGCGGCTTTTGTCTCTGCCGGAGCTGCCGTTGTCTCTCCTGCTGCTGCGGTTGTCGTCTCTGCCGGAGCTGCTGTTGTTGGTGTTTCTGCTGTCTTGGAGCCACATCCTGCCATGGAAAATACCATAGTGGACGCCATACCTACTGCTACTACTTTTTTGAGTAATCTCATGATAAATCCTCCCTAGATATAGTATAGTATTTGCCGATTCGTCATTTTTCCTCATCGACACCCATATTATATCTTTATTTTAGGCATATTTCCATATGATTTTTTTCGTTTTTATATAAAATTTCTTAGATTTTATGTTTTTTGCCCATTTTTCCATGGTTCAGATCGCAACATGCACAAGACATTTCAGTTTTTATCAGCTGTTAGTGCAGTCTGCCTGCAATTATAGTATTTTCCCCCTTCCAAACTCACGATTTCCTGTACATTCTGTCCAAGTCCGGCCGCAGCGGCGATCTGGAATACCGCATTAGCATACTCATCGCTGTCGCACTGCACGGTTCCAAAGAGCTTCCCGGAGTTCAGCCCCTCGATTCCCTGGGGCGTTCCGTCGATCCCCACGATCTTGATGGGCCTTGTGATTTTCTTCCGCTCCAGCGCGTCAGCCGCGCCCAGCGCCATATCGTCATTGTTGCTGATCACGAGTTCGATTTCATCCGGATACTCATCGAGCCATTTCTCCATCCACGCAGAGCCCTGGCTCTTCTCCCAGTTTCCAATGCCTCCGGTAATTTTTTCCAGAGGTACGCCTCCGTCTTTTAAGGTCTGAATCGACCATTCCGTCCTGATCAGGGAATCCTGATGGCTCGTCTCGCCCTCAAGGAGCACATAGCTTACCTTGCCGTCGCCGTTTAAATCCAGGGAAGCGGGATCCTTCTTATAGGCGTCTACCAGGATATTCCCCTGCAGGACCGCGGATTCCTTGGCGCTTTCCCCCACATAGTAAAGCTTTTCCCATCGGTTCATATCCTCTTCCACCGGCTCCCTGTTGAAGAATATCACGGGAATGTCCCCCTCCATCGCCCTGCTGATGATATAGGAGGCTGCGGACCTGTCGACCATATTGACGCAGATCACGTCCACACCAAGGGAAATAAACCGGTCCACCTGGCTGTTCTGCGTGTTCTGATTCCCCTTTCCATCCACAACGTCGAGAATCACTTTGACGCCGGTCTCCTTCTCATAGGCTTTCGCCTTCTCCTCCATCTTTCCGCAGAGATTATTGATAAAGGAATCGTCTCCCCGGTACAGAGTCACCCCGACCCGCAGCGTCTTTTTCTCCTCCTTCTCCTCATGGTTCCGGTTCTGGAAAAACAGACAGCCGAACACAAGAATAACAGCTATGAGCAGTACTGCAATTAATGAATATTTCTTTTTCATTGGCCCTCCTCTGTTTCTTACTCGATTGGATAAAGAATCTTCTCGAAACGCGTCTCTTTCAAATCATCTTTTTCGATGTAATACGATTCCAGCACAATCTGATCCCGGTCGCCGCGCTTTTCGATGGCCTCCACCGCCTTTACAATGCTTAAGTATCCGGCATCGAACTGGTTTGTCGTCACAAGGCCCTTTATCACGCCGCGGTCCATCTGGTTTAAGATCTTTGTCGTGCTGCCGAAGCCGTAGAGGTTCGGAGTGTCTTTTCCATAAACCGGACTTCCCGCGATGACGTCCGCCACCTCATCCAGGCTCTGCACGTCCAGGGCGACGAGAATCTCCTCTCCGCTGCTGAAAACCGCAGTTTCTTCAATCGTCCGGCGGAAGTCATCCTCACATTCCGCCGCGCTGGTGCCGGAAGCGCCGCCTCTGTACTTTTCGTAGAGCTGCACATGGAAGCCCGCCCGGGAGAGCGCCGCCAGAAGGCTTTTATACACTTCTTTGTTGTAGCCGTACTCCAGCCCCTCGGAGAATACGAGAACCGGCTTGTCCGGGGGATTTTCCCTTGTTATGGCTTCCCCCAGCATCTTCCCCGTCTCCTGGTAGTCCTGTGAGATACCGCTCATGGCCCAGTCGCCCGGGAAGATGGTTCCCATGACGATCAGCGGGCTGCCAAGGACCATCCCATCCAGCATCGCACTGCACTCCTGCTGCTTTAAGGGGACCAGCACCACTGCCTTCGCCCCGTCGTCGATCTCGCGCTTTAACAGATCCATCTGCTCCATGACATCTCCCTTTTCGTACAGGGTGATGAAGTTGACATCCACGTTGTACTCATCCGCAGCCTTGTCCACGCCCTTGCGGAAATTTGTGTAGTAATCATCCGTGGTATCTCCGATCACGATGGAAATCGGATAAATCTCTGTCTTCTTTTCCTTAATAATTAAATCCGTGGAGGACAGCAGAAACAGGAGAACTAAAACTCCCGCAAGCAGACCCCATATCATCTTTTCCCGCCTTGTCATCTTCATCTTTCTCCGCCCTCCGCCAGAATCCGGCTGTAGGGAACGGCAGGAAGATGGATGGTAATCTCCGTCCCCTCGTCCGGTTCTGAATCGATCCTAAGCCCGTACTCCTCGCCAAAATAAAGCTTGATCCGCTCATTCACATTCTTTACACCGATTCCGGAGCCCTTCTTGGAGGTCACTAAAATCGAGTCGGAAAACAGGCTTTCCACCTGCTCCCGGGTCATGCCCAGCCCGTTGTCGCGGACTGTAAAGTATAAGTCCTCCCCTTCCTTCCACACCTTAAGCGTAATCTCGCCGTCGCCGTCCATGAACTCCATCCCATGGTAGATCGCGTTCTCCACCAGCGGCTGGAGCATCAGCTTTAAACTGGCCAGCTCCAGACAGTCGTCCGCGGCGTCGATGTAATAGGAAAACTTGTTCTTAAAGCGCATATGCTGAATCATCAGATAGTTTCGCACGTGCTCCAGCTCGTCATGCACGGTGATGATGCTCTTGCCCTTGCTCAGGCTGATACGGAAGAACCGCGCAAGCGCCGTCACTACCTTGACCGCCTCCGCCTTCTGCTCATTTTCAATCATCCAGACGATGATATCCAGGGTGTTATAGAGGAAATGCGGGTTGATCTGAGACTGCAGCGTATCAAATTCCTGCTTTCTCTTGGCCTCATGCTCCGTCACAATATCGTTCATGAGCACCCGGATCTGTCTGGCCATGTTATTGATGGAGGTCCCCAGATGCTGAATCTCATACGATCCGCCGATATAGACCGGCGTCTCCAAATTTCCCTCCTCCAGAATTCCCACCGATTTCTCCAGTTCCTTGATGGGATTCGTGATTCTGGACGAAATATAGGAGTTGATAATTGTTAAAATAAAGAGAATCAGGGTGATCAGGAAAATAATAAACAGCCTTGTCTTTATGGAGTTTAGGGATACCACGTTCTTTGGAGTCACCCCTACGACCTTCCAGCCCGTGTAGCCGACGGACTTCACTGTGATAATCCGCTCCCGCCCCTCGAACTTTTCCAGATGGTTTCCGTCCTTGTATCCGGCCGCCGTTAAATTATTCTCAGAGACCCGTCCGGAATCGATCAGCTGGATCTTCGGATGGTAGAGGATTTCCCCGTCGCTGCTGATTAAGTAGACGTAGCCTCCGGTGCCTGTGGTCACGCCCTCAAACAGATGCGCCAGGCTGGAGTAGCTTAAATCCACCAAAAGCACGCCCTGGGCCGTTGATGTCCCTTCCGTCAGCTCCACCGCCCGGGACAGAGAGATCACCCACCGGTACTGGCTTTCATTGCCGTCGAAAATATACTGGACGTGAGGATTGGAGAAGTGCTGGTTCTCCGTCTTCTCCAGGGCGTTGGAAAACCAGCCGTCCCCGGTTACGTCCAGATTCGTCTTGATTCTGGCCGCCGGCACCGCCTCTTTTAAAGTCCCATCCTGGGAGAACAGGGCAATGTTGTCCACATTGTCCTTGTTGTTGTCGTACAGCAGGGTGATCTCGCTGTTGATGGACTCCGAGGACAGGTCCGCGTTCTTGACCGCACCGTAATACAGGGAATCCGACAGCTTCATGACCGTGCGCAGATAGCTCTCCACAGACCGTGCCACCTGGCCGATCAGGCTCTGGTTTTCCTCCATGACCGTCTCGGACACCTGGCTCGACAGACGCTGATAGATGGAAAACGTGATGAGCAGACTGGCCGCCAGGGCAGTCACGGTAAAATACGTAAAGATCGTATACCGTATGCTGTTGTTATGAATCATCTTGCCGTTTTTCTTTTTATTCATTTATCTGGCTCCACGGAATTTCGTCGGTGACACTCCAAATTTTTTCTTGAATACGTAGCTGAAATAGTTCTGCTCCTGGTAACCCACCTTGGAGGCGATGACGTACGTCTTGTCGTCCGTCTTGTTTAACAGTTCCACGGCCTTATTTAAGCGGATTTCCGTGAGATAGGCGATGTAGGCCTGCCCCGTCTCCTTCTTGAACATGGTCGAGAAATAAGCCGGGCTCATGTGCAGGTGGCGGCAGATCATCTCTACGGACAGATCAGGGTTCTGATAGTTGTCCATGATATACTGCTTCGCCTGCTGGATCACCTGGCGCGTCGTTATGTCACGCTCCTGATTGATGGCCTGGTTCATCTTGTGCGCTGTCTTTAACAGCCAATCGCCGAACTCTTCCCGCTTCTGAAGCTTGTCGATGACGCTTAAGTATTCCAGCTCGCCGCCCAGAATCTCCTCCAGGTTTAAGTCATACTGCTGGATCATCTGAATGATGGTGTTCAGGACGCCGAAGACATACACCTGCTGCTGGCGGTAATGCACCTTTGCCGATTCCAGCTTGCCGGAAATCCTGGCCGTTACGGCCTCGATCTTCTCATCCGGTCCAAACTTGACGGCGGAAATAAAATCAGACTCGTCTGCATTGTCAAATTCCAGCTTGCCGCTGCCGACCGGCTCCATATCGTTGATGTAGATCGTGATTCCGCTGCCGACCACCGCCTTATATCCCAGGGCTTCCACTGCCGACTGGTAGGAGCCTGCGATCTTCGACAGGCCGGTCACGCTGTGGCCGATGCCGATGGTGACCGGAACCTCCAGAATACGTTTGGCCTCCTTACAGATATCTCCCAGGACATCGATGAGCCCCGTCGTGGTATTATCGTCGTCGAGTGCCGCGATCACCACCATTTCGGCTTCAGCCGTGGACTGGAATAAGGAGAACCGGCAGTAGCTTTTCAGTTTTTCCCGGACGATCTGCATGACGGAAATCGGGATCAGCTCTTCCTCCTCGTGGAGTGACAGCGTCTTCTTGCTTCTGTCATCACTCTTTTCCACATCGATAGCCGCGATCACCCATTTCCTGGCTCCCGTAATCGGGATATCGTATTCCCTCAGCTTCGACTCGATCAAATCATCTGACAGCCTCCGGTGCACCATGTCGTTGAAAAACTGCTCGCGGATAATCGGCAGGCTCTTTCTGTAATTTTCACGAAGGCGGCTCACGTTGCGCTTCTCTTCAATCTCTTCGTCTAAATTGGACTTGATCCGTTTCAGGATGGAGGTCAGTTCCTCCACGTTGACCGGTTTTAGAATGTACTCCGTCACATTCAGCTTAATCGCCTTCTGGGCGTACTCGAAATCGTCGTAGCCCGAAAAAATAACCACCTTCATGGAAGGATATCTCTGCCGGATTTTCTCCGCCAGCGTAAGGCCGTCCATATAGGGCATGCGGATATCGGTTAACACCACATCCGGCTCTAAGACCTCGATCTTTTCCAGCGCGTCTTCTCCGTTCTCAGCATCCCCCACCACCTTGAATCCGGCTGATTCCCAGTCGATCTGTTTGATAATGCTCTTGCGGACCTCTTCCTCGTCGTCCACCAAAATAATGCTGTATAAATTCATGATCTATACCCCTTCTCTCCTGTAAATAATAAGATTCTGTCTCTATGCAGTCCCCTTATATGCACTGATACAGCAGCGCATTGCAGATGGCGGCCGCCACGTTGCTTCCGCCCTTCCGTCCTCTCGCCACAATAAACGGGGTGTCGGGCAGCGAAAGGATCAACTCCTTGGACTGGACCACGTTGACAAAGCCAACAGGCACACCAATCACCAGTTTCGGTTTCAGTCTGCCTTCTTTAATCAGCTCGTACAGCCGGACCAGCGCCGTGGGGGCATTGCCGACTGCAAAGATACAGTCTCCGCCCAAATCGGCCGCCTTCTCCATGCTGGCGCAGGCTCTGGTGGTACCCAGCCGCTTTGCCGCCTCCGCCACGTCTTCGTCGGCCATGAAACAGTCCACCGTACAGCCGCATTTCCGGAGGGCCGCCCGGTTGACGCCCGATTTCCCCATATTGGTGTCTGTGATAAAGCGGACGCCTTCTTTAATCGCCGCCTTCGCCAGCTCCACTGCGTGTTCGGAAAAGATTAAGCTGTCCGCATAGTCGAAGTCGGCGGTCGTGTGAATTACACGTTTGATAACCAGTTCATTTTCCGGGTCCAGGACCCGTTCCCCCAGCTCCTCTGTGATAATCTCAAAGCTCCTTTTCTCTATGTCACCGGGAAGCACCCGTTCCAGTTCCGTCTTTATCATTCTGAATCTTCCTTTCTGCTGTCCGTCATGCGATTGCCGTCGATTCCCATCATTTCGTAAACCGCCGCCATGTCAAAGCTCTCTCTGATGACTGCCGCGAGACGGTCGTACTGCTGCTCCCGGTAGGCGGCGTAATGAAACTCTTCGTTTCGCACTGCGGTCAGCCCCTTTTTCTCAAGGAGAGCGCTCACAACCGTCTCTGCGATTCCCTCCCGGTCAAAGAATCCATGGATGTACGTGCCATAGACATGATTTCTCTGGCATCCATCCATCTTGGCCAGATGAGAGCCGTTTTGCTCCATCACATAGGACAGGGGCGGTACCGCGCGGACCGTCTCGCCCATGTGGATTTCGTATCCCTCGATCTCCATGCCTGAAAGCTCCTCCAGGATTCCGCCAACGGAGGCACAGGAACCGGTCACCCGGGTTCTCGTCTTCTCTTTCCCGAATACGGTCCTTACCGGAAGAAGCTTAAGCCCCTCCACCGGCCTCCCTCTGTAGGTTTCCGTCTCCACACCGAACGGGTCCTCCAGGCTTTCTCCCAGCATCTGAAAGCCGCCGCAGATTCCGAACACCGGAACGCCGGCGGACGCCAGCTTCAGTACTGCCGCCTCCAGGCCGTTCTCCCGCATCCAGAGTAAATCTTCTATCGTGTTCTTCGTCCCGGGAAGCAGGATCAAGTCCGGTTTTCCCAGATCCGACAAACGGTTCACATACGTAAGGCCGACTTCCGGCATACAGGAAAAGACCTGGAAATCCGTAAAATTGGAAATTCTGGGCAGCCGTATGACGGCAATGTCCACCAGTGTCTTTTTCCCTTTTTCTGTTCCGCTTAAATGGTGTCCCAGGCTGTCCTCATCCTCGATGTCCACATCTGCATAAGGAACCACTCCCGTAACCGGTATGCCGCACAGGTTCTCGATCATATCCAGACCCGGCTCCAGAATGGTCTTGTCTCCCCTGAACTTATTGACGACAAGTCCCTTCACCCGCGCCCGCTCTTCTTCCGAAAGCAGGGCCACTGTCCCGTAAAGCTGGGCAAACACACCGCCGCGGTCGATATCTCCCACCAAAAGGACGGGCGCATCCGCCATCTTCGCCATACCCATGTTCACGATATCATCCTTCTTCAGATTGATCTCCGCCGGGCTCCCGGCGCCCTCGATCACGATGATATCGTACTCCTCCTCCAGTCTCCGGTATGCCTTTTCCACCTCGGGAATCAGCGTCTTTTTATATGCAAAATACTCTTTCGCCGGCATCGTTCCGATCGGTACGCCGTGGACAATGACCTGGGAACCGGAGTCGGAAGTCGGCTTCAGCAGAATCGGATTCATGTCCGCCTGCGGTTTAATACCGGCGGCTTCCGCCTGCACTACCTGGGCGCGCCCCATCTCCAGCCCGTCCTCCGTTATATAAGAGTTTAACGCCATATTCTGCGATTTGAAAGGGGCGACACGGTAGCCGTCCTGCTTAAAGACCCGGCATAATCCTGCCGCGATCAGACTCTTGCCCGCGTTGGACATCGTTCCCTGTATCATAATTGATTTTGCCATTGATCTAATCCCTCTCTTCCATCGCCTTTTTCAGCACCCGGATAAATGTCTCGTTATTGGCCCTGTCCTTTACGCAGATCCGGTAAAAACGGCTGTCAAGCCCCCGGTAATTGGCGCAGGAACGGATTAAGATACCGTTTTTCAAGCAGGCGTCGTAGAGGCTGCGGGATTCCGGCGTCCGGGTCCTGCTGTCTTCCTGGGTCTTGCTGTGCGTCCGCTCCCTGAAAAATATGTAGTTGGCTCTGGAATCGTAGACGAAAAGCCCCAGGCCCTCCATCTGCGCCTTCAGCCAGCTCCGCTCCCGTTTCACCAGCTCCCTCGCCCGGTTCACATACTCCGTCTCCCCAAGCGCGGCCTCTCCCGCCAACTGAGCCGGACCAGAGA
>NZ_JBKVCZ010000056.1:36116-40592 GCF_046966825.1 Hungatella sp.
GCGTAAAGCTTCGTAAATGCCTTCAGAATAAACAGCCGGCGGAAACGTCCCGACCGCAGTTCCTTCATCACGGAAAAGCGCTCCGGCTCATCCAGGAACTCAATAAAACACTCATCCACCACGCAGACGATGCCCCGCTCTTCGCAGTACTCCAGAAGAGGGATCAGCTCTTCCCGTTCCACCGCAAATCCGGTGGGATTATTGGGATTGCAGAGGAACAGGATATCCGGCCGCTGTCCGGCCGCCTCTGCCCCCTTTAAATGCGCGAGGAGCTCCGGTACCGAAAGGGCAAAATCTTCCTCTTCCTTTAAGTCGAACCAGGACAGCCCGCATCCTGCGGCCTTTAACGCCTGCTCATATTCCAGAAAGGAGGGGGCGATTAACAGCGCCCACTTCGGACGCTTCGCCTGTACAATCAGAAAGATAAGCTCCGCCGCACCGTTTCCGCAGAGAACAGCCTCCCTTCCGATCCGGTGGTAAGCCGCCAGCTTCGTTCGAAGGGCCTGGCACCGGCTGTCCGGATACACGCTGCAGCAGTCTGCCGCCCCGATGTAAGCATTTTTCACACCCTCGGGAAGCCCGAGCGGGTTTAGGTTGGCGGAGTAATCCAGCTCCACCTGATTCGTATATATGTCTCCTCCATGCTGGTATTCCATGATGTATATCTCCATTCTGTCATTTTACAGTCTATTGTGCAGTGCCCGATTATCTGATAAATGGTATTGCAGCCAGAAGCCCAAGAACCGCCGCTGCAAACAGCGCCGCCGCATACGTTCCCGTCATCAGCGCGTTTGCCCACCGGATATCCGCATATTCCACGGACCGGTCTGCATCGCCGATAGTCGGTTTCTCGTACAGCTTTCCGAAGTAGAACGCGTTTCCCGCCAGCTGAATCCCCAGTACGCCGGCACAGACCGATTCCGTCTGGGCGGAGTTGGGACTCTTATGGTTATAACGGTCACGTCTGAAGATCCGGATTCCGCCTCTTCCGCTGTAATGATGTTTTTCGGACTTAGCCCTCTTTCTCAGCCGCATTACGGCTCCTTCTGCCGCCTCCAGGACATAACCCGCCGCGATCATGAAACAGGCCGAAAGCCTGGCCGGAATGTAGTTGCACACATCGTCCAGTCTGGCTGCTTTTCTTCCAAAGTTTATGTATTTGTCATTTTTATAGCCAACCATGGAATCCATGGTATTAACCGCCTTATAGAGAAATATCCCGGTTCCACCTCCCAGCACCATATAAAAGAGCGGGGCGATGATTCCATCCGAGGTATTTTCCGCCACAGTCTCCACCGCAGCCTTCGTAATTCCCAGGTCTGTGAGATCTTTGGTATCCCGCCCTACGATCATGGAGACTGCGGTTCTGGCGCCCTCTGTATCCCCGGCGGCCAGCGCGTCATACACCTTCATGCTCTCCTTTTTCAAAGAACGCCACGCCATCATTTGCCCGCACATCACGCTTTCCACCGCCACTCCGGCCAATGGATGAACCGTGTACGCGGCGGCCAGAACGAACAACGAGGCAAGTCCTGTGATCAGAAGAACAGCGACGACCAGCGCGGTGCCCGCCCTTCTCTCCGACTTTTCGTTTGCCGGGAACCATTTGCGGAGCCGAGCCTCCAGCCATGCGATCAGGTTACCGATGCCGCAGACCGGATGCGGTATATTCCGTGGATCTCCAAACAGCGCATCGAGGGCACAGCCCGCAAATGCAGCCAGTATATGGTAACGTATCATCTGTTCTCCCTCATTTCAGCCTGGTGGCGATGCCGCAGACCATGCGGTACACCGCTTCGGAATCTGCCGCCAGCTTTTCGGCCGCCCTCCCGGCTGCCTCCCGCCATGCCCGCTCCTCCGGGTCCACCGGAACGATACCGCATCCAATCTCGTCCGCGGTAATCACGACATCCGGATTTTTCGCCTCAATCGCGGCTATAAATTCATTGACATCCCGCTCTTCCCAGAGCAGTCTTCTCACAAAGTAATGAAATCCGCTGATAACCGGCCTCTCAAGGGCCGTTTCAAACGGATCCCTCCGTCCGCTGGCCACCGGAAGCGTTCTCTCTTCCGTTTTGAGACCGGCGTAAAGTACGTGTTCTCCTATTCCCGGCGTGGCCCGGCCTGCTGCAAGTGTTTCCGCAAATGCCGTCTTTCCCTGCCACGCACCGCCCGTAATAAATATCATAAATATTCTCCTGTTCTTTATATGGCAAACTGGGTCACAGCCGCCAGCACTGCCGTCAATACCAGCTCACACACCTGAAGGAAGTACCCCGCCAGGTCTCCCGTAATTCCGCCGAATTCTTTTTTCGCCATACGGTAATAGTACAAAAATGTCAGAGCGGCGCCAACCGCTGTCATCGATGCGGCTGCGGCCCCTCCCGCATACAGAATCCAGCCTTCTGCCAGAACCAGACAGCACCACATGGTCACGGCAACTGTCTTCTTCTGTGCCTGTCCGGAAAATGACGCGGCGAGTCCGCTGTTCTTCGCCATCGGAAAGGTCACCACGGCAAGTCCGGAAAGCGCCCTTGATATCACAAAAATCCCTCCGTAGGCTCCCAGAAGCACCGGTTTCATCTCTCCGAAAACCGCCACGTAGAGCAGCAGATACACGCAGCAGCCGATTATGGCGAAAGCCCCCGTATGAGGGTCCTTTAAAATCTCCAGTTTCTTTTCCACCGGCGCGTGTGAGGCTCTGGCATCCGTCACGTCGAGAAAACCATCCATATGGATTCCCCCCGTAACAATCAGAGGTACCAGGACCGGTAATATTTTAGCCATCCAGTCCAGCTTAAGCACCGTAAGCACCAGCACGGAACCGTAAATCAAGGCTCCGATCACCACACCGATTAACGGGAAGAAGCACATGGCGTATTTCATCCGCTCCTTCGTCCAGGATACCTGGGGCATGGGGATTCTGGAGTACATGGAAAACGCGATTGCGAGGCTGCCCAGTAAGTTCATCGTTCAATTCCTCCCATTATAAAAATTATCTCTATTATCATACAACAAAACAGGGATTTCGTACAGAGAGCAGATACATTTGTTAATAACAAAACGCCAATAAATGGTATCATATCATTTATTGGCGCTATCTGCTATATTTGTCTCTTACCTTAGTATCATCTTTTACCGGCCAAATACTCTTCCAGGTACTTCACGATTTCCCCGGCAGGCGCTCAAATCTCTGCCTTTAAAATACTTCTTTTACGTGTTCCACCAGCTCCGCCTCCGTATTCGACTCCACAAAATGCAGAATCTCCTCCTCCATGCTGTCGGCCTGAGCGTGGTTTGCGGCAATCGAGGCCACTCCGATGACGATAATCTGGTGAATATCCTGTTCATCGATCTCTGCTGCGGATACGTTATATTTATTGCGAAGCTTTGCAGTCAGACTCTTCACCACCATCCGCTTCTCCTTTAAAGAATGGACCCACGGGGCGTGAAGTCTGATTGTCAACGATAAAATTCTCATTTCTCTGTCACTCCTCTTTTGATGATGCCAGACTGACGGCATACTTGATAAGCTGTTCCATGCTGTATCGTTTCTCGCGGGGAACATCCTGAAAATTGATCGGAAGTACCGGAATTGTCTCCCCGGTTATCAGATAGTTTAAGTCAATGTCCATGGTTTCATTCAACAGGGCCAGTTTTTCCAGGGCAATACTGCTCTCTCCCCTCTCGATTTTTCCATAGAATGCTTTCGTAATACCGAGACATTCCGCCATCTTATCCTGAGTCCAGTTCTTTTCCAGCCTGATCTGCCTCAGGCGGTTCCCCATTTCACGCAGCAGTTCCTCTTTGTTTCGTCCGCCCTTTGATGCACGTCCCGGGCCCTTCTCCCCGGTCGGCTCTGATGGAAATTTCCGTACTCGCGGCTGATTTTTACTTCTGTTATCATTCATGTAAAATAAATCCTTCCTGATGTAAAATACTTCTTTTATTATTTTACATGAAATAATCAGTATTTGGAACGCACGCTGAGTAGTCCTTAAACTCCATATATGGTATTTTTTTCCATTTCCCGCCGTGTTCACAGACGACGAACCGCCTCAGCACCCGGTCTGCACTGCCGGTTCCTTCTCTGTAAATCATTCCTGTACTAAGAGTCCTTTTTTTATGATACAAAAAGCAGGAAAGATAACGCGGATTCCGTTATCCTTCCTGCTCTGCTGTTATTCCCGCAAGCCGGAAATATTTTTACCGGACTAATCACTGAACCTTCCGGAAGATTTCCATGCTTCGCTCCAGAATCCCCTTCATCTGCGCAATGACCATACCGTAATTCGTAAAGGGAACGCCCGCGTCCCCCGCGCACTGCATGCGGTATCTGACTTCTCTCTCATTGAGCATACAGCCGCCGCAGTGGATCACCAGGCGGTAACCGGATAAGTCTTCCGGAAAGCTTCGCCCCGAGGACGTTTCGATAATGACATTCTTCCCCGTGTATTTCTTAATCCAGGCCGGAAT
>NZ_JBKVCZ010000057.1:0-39775 GCF_046966825.1 Hungatella sp.
GGCACCTTTGATTACTATATTCATTTTTCAATTACAATTTGCGGAAACTCAAGAAATCTTCGTTAAGTTTAATTGCTCAGCTGCAGAAGCTTCTGCTTTAACTCGCCTTCCATACGGGCCAGTTCCGTCTCCGCCTCTCTCCTCTTCTGGCGGCCTTCCGTCTGTATACGGACCACTTCGTCCAGCGTGGTGATCAGGGATTCATTGGTAATCTTAAGGGTCTCCATATCCACGATTCCGCGTTCCGACTCCTTGGCCGTCTCGATGGTAGCCGTCTTTAAGACCTCGGCGTTCTTTCTCAGCAGCTCGTTCGTCATGTCGGTGACTTCCCTCTGGGCTCTGGCTGCCTGTTCGGAATGGTTGATTCCGATGGCCAGAACCATCTGGCTCTTCCAGAGTGGGATAGTATTGACGATGGTCGACTGGATCTTCTCCGACATCAGTGTATCATTATTCTGCACCAGACGGATCTGAGGAGCCATCTGTATGGAGATCATACGGGTCAGCTCCAGATCATGGATCTTCTTCTCAAACCGGTTGCAGAGAGACGCCATATCGTTAACCGCCTGCGCGTCCTCCGGAAGGCCGGTCTTATGGGCCTTATCCATGAGAGCAGGAAGCTCTGTTCCGCGAACCTCATTCAGTTTCTTCTTGCCCGCCAGAATATACATGCTCAGTTCCTTAAAGTAAGTCGTGTTTAAGTCGTACATCTTGTCCAGCAGCGCAATATCCTTTAAAAGCTGTATCTGATGGTTCTCCAGAATCTTGCAGATCTGGTTCACATTAATCTCAGCCTTGTTGTACTTCGCCTTCATGCTTTCCAGCTTGTTGGAGCTCTTCTTAAAGAAGCCGAAGAAGCCCTTATCCTCGTCCTCCGCCTCGAAGCTTTTAAGCTCCGTCACCACGCTGCTTAACATCTGGCCGATCTCGCCCAAATCCTTTGTCTTAACGTTATCCAGCGCCGCCTCAGAGAAATCAGCGATCTTTTTCTGGGCTCCCGCTCCGTACTGAAGCACGAGGTTGGAATCCGTCAGATCAATTCTCGCCGCGAAACTGTCGATCATCTTTCGCTCCTCCGGTGTCAGCTCTGCCTCGGGAATGGACTCTGTCAAGCTCTCTTCCTTCATCTCCGCAGGCACCGCCTGGCTGCTCTCCGCCGGAAGCTCCGATGTGCTGAATGGGTCCAGGGTCAGCACCGGTGCCTCGTTTATCATCGTTTCGATGTCTTTACTCATGATTCTTCCCTCCTGTTAAGTCGCTTTTACTAAAATCGCTTTCTGCGAATCCATCTTTTTTCAGCATCGTCTGAAGCACGGAGGCGTCAGTGGTGATGTCGATCGCCGCGTCCTGGTATAAATCATCCAGAAGGCGCTCAAACGCCGTATTGATCGTATCCAGAGTCTCCTCAATCTCATGCTTCGCCGAGACGATGTTGTCGCCCTCTATCTCAATTCTGTCAAAATCGCGGTACGCAGTTACCAGCTTCACCGTGGTTGGGAGATAATACTCCATAAAACGCTCCATCTCCTCCATCTGGTCCGGCTGACGCTCCACTGTCTCGAAGATTCTTCTGATGACATTCTCCAGCCTGGATATCTTCCCGGATATCGCCTCTCCCGGAATCGCATCGTTGGCTTCCCGCAGAATTCTTAAATACTCATGGCCCTGGGCCATCATCTCTCTTAAGCCCTCCGGAAGCTGTTTTTCATCTTCCTCTGCCTTTTTCTTTCCTTCGGGAGCCGCTGCACTCTTCTTCTGCTTCTTTTCCGATTCAGCCAGAAGAGCCATCTCCTTCTCCCTCTGTTTTAAGGACTGCTGGGCGCTTAAATACTGTTTATACGTCTCTTCGTTTAACATCAGACAGGTCTTCTGCTCATCGATATGGGCCTCCGGCAGAATCCCCTTTTCAATCATCTTCTGTAAATCACGGACAACGAATCTTCTTGACTTCCCAATGCTGCGCGCCAGCTCCTCGATATCGCAGAACAGCCTGCTGCCCGCCTGCTTCAAATAGAGTCCGGCCCGTTTTAAACGGCCTCTCGTTGAGATGCCGGTCCCCAGCATGGTGCCGAAGACACAGCCCAGCACCAGAAGAAGTCCTGACGATCCCAGAATAGCCCCCCAAAATGGTTTTACCACGAGGGCGAGAATCCATGTCACGAGAAACAGGATTCCAACCACGCCCAGCCCGATTCCGCCGAACACGGTAAACAGAATCCCGGAAATGCGCCCTGGCTGATTCAGTCTTATGGCAACCGGGCTGGGAGCCATTTTTCTGACGCGGTATGCCCTCTGGTCTTCTCCTGCCGTCTCGCTGGTCTGAAAGGCGCGGTACCCCGGACTTTCCGCGCGTGTGGAGGTTCTCTCCGTGGTGTAGCGGCGGCTCTCATAGCCTGTCCGCCTTCTTTCCCTGGTACGGCCGCTGCCGGCCGCCGTTCCCGCCCAACTGCCGTGGTCTCTTCCCGCATCTCTTCCTGCCGCATTTCTTCCTGCATTTCTTCCCGCATCTCTTCCTGCGTCCGCAGCTGCAGCCGTATCATAAGCGCCTGCGTTTGTATCCGGCCCTGTGCCCTGTCCTTTGTCCGGTCCCTTTCGTCCGTTGCTGCCGGTATCCATCCTTCGGGCTGCGTCCATCCCTTTGAGCATCTGGCTTCTGGCCTCATCGAGCGCGAAATTCACCGTGTCCGAAATCGTTCTGTTCAATTGTTTAAAATCCATGGAATCTATGGCATCCTGTACAGAATCCCTGATTTGATCTCCTAAATTTGAAAAGTCTTTATTATCCATAAACAATGGCCTTTCTCCATATGCATTCAACATTTGCATCCTTCATAGCACTACCTATCATATCATGAATCGAGCCCGTTTACAATTTAAAATCGGGCCACTTCCCGGAAAAACAGAAAGCCCGCGGCCCGGAAGAGAGGAACAAACTTTTTCTTCCTCTCCCCTGGGCCGCGGGCCTCCGGGGCACCGCCCCTCCGGTTACATGCGCTTACAGGATGTGCCCCTGCTGCTTCATCACTTCGATCACCTGATCCACGTGCTTCTCACACGTCTCCAAATCGGCCGCCTCGACCATGACACGGACTACCGGCTCCGTGCCGGACTGGCGAAGCAGGATTCTTCCGCTGTCTCCGAGAGCTTCCGTCACCCTGGAAACTTCTGCCTTCACCACGGCGTCGTCCTGAGCCGCTGCTTTATCCTTCACGCGGACATTTTTAAGCACCTGTGGATAAATCTCAATCTCAGAAGCCAGCTTCGCCAGGCTCTCCTTCTTCTCCAGCATGACTTCCATCACCTTTAAGGACGTTAAGATACCGTCGCCCGTGGTGGCATGCTTGCTGAATATGATATGGCCGGACTGCTCGCCGCCCAGACAGTTTCCATAAGTTACCATGTTCTCGTAAACGTACTTGTCACCGACCGCCGTCTTTTCATAGCCGATTCCTTCTCGGTCCAGCGCCTTGTATAGGCCGAAATTGGACATGATGGTGGTAACCACCTTGTTATTCTTTAACGCGCCCTGCTCCTTCATGTACTTGCCGCAGACGAACATGATCACATCGCCATCCACGACATTTCCGTTCTCATCTACCGCGATACAGCGGTCCGCATCGCCGTCGTAGGCAAATCCCACATCGGCTCCGATCTCCTTCACGAACTCCTGCAGCACCTCGATATGGGTAGAACCACATTTTGTATTGATATTCAGGCCGTCGGGACTGTTGCTGATCACATGAGTCTCCGCTCCCAGAGCGTCGAACACGTTCTTGGCAATGGCAGAAGCGCTGCCGTTGGCACAGTCTAACGCCACCTTCTTATTCTTAAAAGAACGGGTAGCAATGGAAATTAAGTATCCAATATAGCGGTTTCTGCCGGCGGCAAAATCAACGGTTCTTCCAATCTTATCCCGTTTAGCCAGCGGAACCTCGGGAGTCTCCCCATCCAGATATTTCTCGATCTCAACGATTACGCTCTCTTCCAGCTTCTCTCCGTTTCCATTAATTACCTTAATTCCATTGTCGTAATAAGGATTATGGCTCGCTGAGATCATGATGCCGCAGTCGAAATCCTCTGTGCGGACTACATAAGACACACTGGGAGTCGTCGTTACGTGAAGCAGATAGGCATCCGCTCCAGATGCGGTTAATCCCGCCACCAGGGAATACTCGAACATGTAGCTGCTTCTTCTCGTGTCTTTTCCGATGACGATCCGGCATACATCGCTCTTCTTCCTCTGTCCGTAGTACCAGCCCAGAAAACGTCCTACCTTAAAAGCATCTTCTACTGTCAGCGTTACGTTGGCTTCCCCTCGGAAACCGTCAGTTCCAAAATACTTGCCCATATTTTTATCTCCTCTTTTCAATACTGGCTTACTGCTAACTGATTTTCCAGAATCAGAATGTACTATAGCACACATGTTTCTATTTTTCAATTAAGTTTCTCTTATTTCGATCCACGTCTGAACTGTTATAATTTTACAGACCGCCGCTGAGACTATTCTTCCGCGACCTCATATGCGTACAGAATCGTTCTGGCATCGCTAAATTCATAACTGCAGGTGATAAAGGACCAGAGCTGCTCCAGCGGTTTCTCCGGGATCTGTGCAAAATCACAGCCCTTCGTCATCTCTTCCACATACGCCTGGAAACTCTCCTCCGTGGCAAACTTCGTCTTCCGTCTCATGCCGGTCGGTTCCGTGTAAAGCACAGACATGGGGCGTAAATGGTATTCGCGCTCCGGAGTATAGACGGTGATATCCTGATGTTCCTTGAAATATTCCTCATCCTTATACTTTACAATGTCTTTGAACATGCTTCCATTCTTCATATTGTGCCCATAAATTATATTATGCCTGCCGGAAAAATCAGGTTCACTCTCATAATCAAGATATATGGCTCCGGCCACACTTTTTTTGCCCTCGAAGTCCGTATTTAAGTAAGTTTCATTATTTCCGGTCTGAACGATAGGGTAATCAATCTCAGTCCCCTCGACTTTAAGCCATCCTACGATGTCCGGATTGATCTTTCGCAGCTCGTCAAACTGGATGGGCGACACGTAAGGCGCCTCTGTCTCTTCCGTCTCGGCCTCGGTCGAAATCTCGGTCGGTGCTTCTGTCTCTCTGGCCAGTTCCGCAAGACTCTCATACTCCCGCTCAGCCGCAGCCCGTACCTGGTAATCCACATAAGTTTTTATTCCCGCTACCGCCGCCAGCACCACGGCCAGCAGTAGGAGGACCGATGCAATACGTTTTTTCTTCATACTGTCACTTTCCTTCGGTTTTATGTATTTTTTCTACAGTATATATGATTTCTGGTGAAATCTCAATCTTTTTTCCGCTCCCTCTCTTCATATTTAAAATGTTTCACAAGCAGTACTGGACATTTTTCCTTTTATTCTTTATACTAATATTAGAAAATGGGAGTGTGAGATACTCATGAATAACAAGAATGAAATCATATATGTAAATATGTTGGGGGAATTCTCCATAACGATAGGCAGCCAGACGATCATGGACCGGAACAATCAGTCTAAAAAGCCCTGGAGCCTGTTAGAGTATTTAATTACCTTCCGCGACCGCAACATCCCGGTTGAGGAGCTGATCGATTTATTCTGGAAGGATGAGGCCAGCAATAACCCGGCCGGCGCTTTGAAGACCCTGATGTTCCGTGTCAGGAAGCTTTTAGAGCCATTGGGAGTTCCGCCTCAGGACTTAATTACTCAGAACAGGAAGGCCTACGGCTGGACCAAAGAACTGACTACCATCACCGACACGGATCGTTTTGAGGATTTATGCCTTCGTTCCGAAGCGACGGATATAAACAGCGAGGAATGCCTCTCCCTCTGTATGGAGGCGGTAGCCCTCTATAAGGGTAATTTTCTTCCAAAATCCGAGTGGGAATCCTGGGTCGTACCGATCCATACGTATTACCATACCCTCTATCAGAATCTGATTCACCGCACGCTGCTGCTGCTCGATGAGCAGAAGGATTATCCAACGATCATCGACGTATGCCAGCAGGCCATCGCGATCGACCAGTATGAGGAGGATGCCCATTACTATCTGATCTACGCCCTTTACCAGAGCGGCAATCAGTATATGGCCATGGAACACTATCAGCATGTCAACGACATGTTTTATAATGAGTTCGCCATCACTCCGTCCGCACGTTTTAAAGAGCTTTATAAGCTGATCAGCGACAAGAAGCACGGCATCACCATGGATTTAAGCACGATCCAGGAGACGCTGATGGAAGGAGCCAAGGAAAAAGGCGCATTCTGCTGTGAACCTTCCGTATTCCGGGATGTCTATCAGCTGGAGACCCGCGCCATCGAGCGTACCGGCGACTCCATCTTCTTATGCCTGATCACCATCAGTAACTTAAAGGGAGAATTATTAAAGCCCTCCGTACAGACGAGGGCCATGGATGAACTGGGTGAGTCCATCCGCACCTCTCTCCGCCGGGGCGACATCTACAGCCGGTACAGCGTCAGTCAGTACCTTATGCTGCTTCCGACAGCCACCTATGAAAACGGAGAGATGGTATTAAAGCGGATTATCCTGAATTTCAAAAAAGCGTATTCCAGAAAAGACTTATCCATTACGTATTCACTTCAGAGCATTATACCAAGCTAGTACTAATACTAAATTCTCAGGGCCGGAAACGATTATATACGTGTCCGGCCTGAATTCCGCCCCGGTACTGGGCCATCTCACTGACTGTCACCAGCTGATATCCCCGGTTCACCAGTTCCGGAATAATCACCTCCGCGGCATCCGCCGAAGTGCTGTAAATATCATGCATCAGCACAATATCCCCATCCTTTACCTGATTCAATACAACATTGATCGTGTTCTGCGCGTTTCTCGTCTTCCAGTCCAGCGTATCAATGTCCCACATGATGGCCGCCATTCCCATGGAGCCCAGTGTGTCCAGTGACGCCTGATTATAAAAGCCACCCGGCGGTCTGACCAGCGTCGGAGTCACGCCGCATGCCTCGGCGATCTTCTGATTCGTCAGCCCTACCTGAGAACGGATTCCTGAGTCCCCCACCTTTGTCAGGTACTTGTGTTCATATGTATGGTTTGCCACCTCGCAGCCCAGGGCATTCATGCGCTGAACCACCGCCTGCGTTCCGGGGACACGGTTGCCCACCATGAAAAAGGTGGCCCGGCCTCCATTCGCTTCCAGGCTGTTTAAGATCCTCGTGGTCACAGGCGTGCTCGGCCCGTCGTCAAAGGTAAGGGCCACCATGGGCTTCGCAGGATCGATTCCCTCCGGTTTTATCTCCGGCGGAGCGGCCCCCTTGATCACAGCCGCGGCCCTTAAGCCCTCCACACGGATACCGGAGCCTTCCGCTCCCGCCGCCGCGCCGTTCATGGCCCATTCGGTCCATGCGCCATTTTCGCACACGGAATAATAGATATCGTAATACTCGGCCAGTCTGTCGGTAAACTTCATGGCGACCGCCTCAATCGGAAGCTGTTCCGGAGCCGCTCCGATCTCCACATCATTCTCTCCCCAGTCAAGCCAGCCTTTGCCGATGATATTCACCTGATAGGCGAGCGTTCCCTTCAGGACCTCCGGCTGTCCGGAGACCGTCATGCGGATGGCGCTGGCAAAGCTTCCCGTCTGTACCTTCAGCGGGTCGTTGTCGGCCTTAACCTCACTCCAGCCCACGCTGTCCTGATAGGCGCTGTAGTTCACCACCAGAGGCGTCAAATCCTCCGGATTCACCTTTGGGATGATTCCCGGTCCGATTTCTTCTTCTGCCGCAGCCTCGTCCGCACAGGAACAGAAGGGCTGTCCGCCGGCCACCAGCGCGGCTGCCAGAACAAACGCCCCGATTCTTCTCAGAATCTTCCATTTAATACTCTTCATTTCTCCCACCTCCGCAAGCATCTTCAATTTTGATATATTAAGTATAGCATAGATTCCGGGCAAATAACTCCTGAATTCCTTAAATCTTTCCTACAATACCGGTTGATATCCCCTTACAATTCCATTCTTTTAAAGAATTTTACCATTTTACACTATTCAATTGTTTAAAAATCATTTATGATAAAAGGGAGTTTGAAAAAGAAAAATACCATCAGATAAGACATCAGAATCTATATTTTACAGGAGGAATCTTATGATACAGGAAGATTTTATCACACTGACACTGGAGAAACAGAAAAATATTGCTCTCATCGCCCATGACAATGAAAAGCATTCCCTCATCGAGTGGTGCAAGGAACATAAAGACATCTTAAGCCAGCACACCTTATGCGGGACCGGCACCACAGCGCGCATGATCACGGACCAGACGGGCCTGTCGGTGAAGGGCTACAACAGCGGACCTTTAGGCGGTGACCAGCAGATCGGCGCAAAAATCGTGGAGGGAAGAATTGACCTGGTCATCTTCTTCTCCGATCCATTGACCGCACAGCCCCACGACCCTGATGTGAAGGCCCTGCTCCGTATCGCTCAGGTTTATGATATTCCCATCGCCAATACCAGGGCGACCGCGGATTTTATTATCACTTCTCCGCTGATGGGCGCAACCTATGAGCATCAGGTGATTAATTTTAATAAAAATGTCGCGGACCGGGCGAACACGCTGTAACGGTTCCACCGAAAAAAATGGTATGTGCCGTCCTGATATCACAGTTTCAGGACAGACCATACCACTTTTTCTTATTTACGCTGGGCGATACGTTATACTAGTATGACCCATACTAGCTTCCAAACACCTTCCGGCACAGTTCAAAATACTCCTGACACAGCGGATACCCGGCCAGTTCCCTGATCCGTTCCGCCACTCCGTTATAATACCAGGCGTGCTCCGACTTCCTCTTTTCATTGAACCTGTCCCAGATTGCTTCGCCCATCACCATATAATCTCTGGCCGTGCACCGCAGGTTGCTTAACTTGTCCCCCAGAATCAGGACCTTGCTCTCCCTGGGCGCCGTATCCAGATGATCAAGGGTCGCCGCCTTGCGTTCCTTCCAGGACTTCGTCTTGTCCTCCGTCTCCGCCATCACGAGCGCCGCCACCCGTGGACCAAATAAAGCCTCCAGCTGCTGCTCCGATACTCCCGCATCCTCCACCACATCATGGAGAAGCGCCGCACAAATCAGTTCTTCGTCCTCCGACATCATGGAAACGATCACTGCCGTCTCCAGTGGATGGACGATATAAGGAACTCTGGTTCCTTTCCTGAAGGCCCCCTCATGGGCCTTCATCGCAAATGCAACGGCCTCGTCAACCATATGGCATCTCCTTCTAAGCTCTTTCTTAATATATTACCACAATTTATTACGATTTAACAGATCATCTTGTAAGAAACGCTTTTTTCTGTTATGCTAGGAAACGTAAAAAACATGAGGAGGAACCTTAATCAATATGAGTCCATATACCAACAATTCCAGGCAGAACCGAGGGAGAGGAGGCTCCAACCGGCACGATTCCGGACGGAGTGACTTTATGACGGTCCTCCTGTTTTATGTGCTTCCGTTTATTGTCGTCAATTCCATTATCTTTATTCTCGTCACCGCGGCTCCAAAGGGCGATCTGACCATCGGGGAGGCTACCAATTTTACGACAACAACCATGGAATTAAAGATAAAATCACTGCTTCCCATCAAGGAGATGACTGTGACGCTGGACGGCAACGCAGTGGAGCTCACAAAAACCGCCTCCAAGACCTACACGGCGACACTCGGATCCAACGGAACCGTAAAAGTGAGTTTAACAGCCTTTAACGGCATGAAAAATATATTTTCCGAACAGGTCAATGTCCTGGATGACACTCCGCCAAGCATAAAGGATTCCATCATCGAGGACGGCGTTCTTTCCTTCCGACTGGAGGATACCCAGTCCGGAGTGAATTATGACACCATATACGCTTACGATGATGACACGCCGGAGATTCTTCCGCTCTCCATCGACCGCAGTACCGGACTTATCACATTCGATATGCAGAAGGAGAATCTGACCATCTGTGTAAAGGACTTAATCGGCAACGAGGCCCGTGTAACGATCACACCTCAGGGCGAGAATCTGGACCCGGAGGAAGCGGCTGCCCAGGCCAGCCAGGAAGCAGCTCAGGCCAGTGATGCGACTGCCGGTGACAGCGCTGAGAACGACGCCAATCTGGAAACAGCAGAATAACAACATAACTGCCATACAAAAACCCGGGAGAGCATTTCAGCTGAATCCATCAGCTGAAATACTCTCCCGGGTTTTTGACACCCCCCTCAATTCTCATACAGTTTTAATGCTCACACTCCTCCACGACCTTAAATCCTACCAGCTTAATCGTCCGCGGTCCATGGCCGAGGATAATCCTCCCGATATCCTCCAGTTCCTCCAGATAAAGACTGATCGTAGCCGTTGAGTTTTTTCCCACACCGTCACAGATTTCGCGGATGGTGGGAGAATACAGATTTTCAGAAACAAAGTACACGATAAATTGATAAATTCTCTCCTGCAAGTCATAATCCCATCGTAAGCCTCTCAATTTTTCTCCTCCTGAATTTAAAAACCTTATTTCATCATACCATATTTTGGTAATTTCCAAAAATGGTAATTTTTTCCATAATCGTTTTTTGTCGGAATTTGGAACCGACGGACGGATTCTGCGGTTTCGATGGGTCGAAAAATCGCCCGAAAGGCTCATTTTTACGTAATTATTTGCATTTTTGGTAAAAACACAGTATATTATAGAAAAAAACTATGGGAGGTGTCCTATGACGATTCAGCAGTTGAAATACATCATAAAGATCGTAGAATGCGGGTCGATCACGGAGGCGGCGAGGCAGATGTACATATCGCAGCCCAGCCTTTCCGCGGCTTTAAAAGAACTGGAATCAGAATTTGGAATTGAACTTTTCTACCGGACAGCGAAAGGGATATCCCTGACAGCCGAAGGCACGGAATTTTTATCGTACGCGCGCCAGATCATTGAGCAGACGCAGCTTTTAGAGCAGCGTTATACAAACGGAAAGCCGGCGAAGCGGCTCTGCTCCGTATCCACGCAGCACTATGCATTTGCGGTCAACGCCTTTGTCAACTTAATTTCCCGGATCGATACGGATGAGTATGAGTTTACGTTAAGGGAAACACGGACGTACGAGATCATAGAAGATGTGGCAAATTTCCGAAGTGAGGTGGGAATTCTCTACTTCAGCCAGTTTAATGAAAAGGTGCTGAAAAAGCTGCTGAAGGAGCATCATCTGGCCTTTGTACCCCTGTTCGAGGCGGCTCCCCACGTGTTTATCAGTTCCGCCCATCCGCTCGCCAAACGGGAGGCGGTCACTCTCGATGACTTAGAGGACTATCCGTTTCTTGCATTTGAACAGGGAACCTATAATTCCTTTTATTTCTCAGAGGAGATCTTAAGCACCGCCCCGCATAAGAAGACCATTCACGTCAGCGACCGGGCGACTCTGTTTAACCTGCTGATCGGTCTGAACGGCTACACGATCTGCAGCGGAATACTAAACAGCAATCTAAATGGTGACAACATCGTGTCCGTACCGCTTCAAACGGAGGAATGGATGCGGGTGGGCTATATTTGCAGCGATAAATTCCCCTTAAGCCCAATTTCACTTTCCTATATCAGCGAACTGAAGAAGCTGATTCTGGAAGAAGGATTCACCATTCTGCCGGAGGCCGGCCGGTAAGATTACTTACGCGGCCAGCAGGCGGTAGACAGCCTCGTGAATCTTTGCCGCAACGTAAGGATTGTTCATGGTATAAAGGTGAATGCCGTCGACGCCACGCGCAATCAGATCCACGATCTGGTCCACCGCGTAGGCGATACCGGCGTCACGCATAGCCTCGGGATTATGCTCATACCGTTCCATCATTGCGGTAAATTTTGAAGGCAGGCTTACGCCGCAGAGAGATACCATACGCTCGATCTGCTTTTTGTTGGTAACGGGCATGATCCCCGCCTCCACCGGAACGTGAATTCCCGCCAGCGAAGCGCGTTCCAGGAACCGGTAGAAACAGTCATTGTCAAAGAAGAGCTGCGTGATCAAATGGTCGGCGCCTGCGTCCACCTTGGTCTTTAAGCTGCGGATATCCGTCAGGATGTTTTCCGATTCCGTATGGCCTTCCGGATAGCAGGCCGCCAGCACATTGAATTCCCTGAACTCATCGTGTTCTCTTATAAAGGAGATCAGGTCACTGGCATGCTCGAAGTCGCCGTCCGGGCGGCCGCCCTCGGGGATATCTCCGCGCAGAGCGAGAATATTGTCGATTCCTGCTCTCTTAAATCCGCCCAGCAGGCTGATTACATCGTCTCTCTTCAGGCCGATACATGGCAAATGCGCCACGCTCTCGATCCCGTATTCGTTCTTGATTCTGGAGGCAATCTCCGTCGTCGCCTTACAGTTTTCACTTCCGCCCGCCCCGTATGTAACGCTGATAAAATCCGGATTCAGTTTTCTTAAACTGTCCAGTGTCTCGTATATCGTCTCGACCGGATTCGTTCTCTTCGGAGGAAAGACCTCGAAGGACAGCACCGGTTTCTTTGCAAATATATCTGTTGTTTTCATTTTTCTGTCTCCCTGCCGGTTCGGCCATATGCAAAGGGCAGCTGCCCCTTTCGCCTTTGGCGGCTCTGATTTTATGACCATAATCATAGCATAGATCGACAGCATAGGGAAATATAGATTTTGTATTGTATTATATAGGTATTTCCTATGGGATATCCGCACCGAAGCGCTTGACATACTTCAGGCTTTCTAAGTATTCCTCATCCCCTTTGAGGTGCTCAATGATAACCGGCATATCCGCATTGACGTGTTCTGCCAGCCTGATATAATTCCTTAAATCCAGCGTCCCGTCTCCGCAGGCCGTCTCCTTTAACTGGAAGGTAAATTCCTCCCGCAGGGATACGTCCTTAATATGGCAGCTTTTTATCCGGTCTCCCAGCATCGCAAAGCACTGCTCCATAAATTCATGATTGTTAAAATACTTATCCGGGCTTGTAATCCAGTTTGCCAGATCCATATGCACGGCAAACCGCTCCCGGTTCACATCCTCCAGCAGCCGCAGATACTGCTCCGGACCGGCTGGTACCATCCAGGGCATCGGTTCCAGCGTATAATACGTCCGCTCCGGCATCGCCTCATCGATAATATTCTGAATGGATCGCACCGTCTTCTTCCAGTGCGCCTCTGTAAAATTCTCCTTGTAAGCCCCATCCCACCGGCTTCCCGCGCTACCGGCTATATTGACGCAGCACGACGCGCCAATCCGGTCTGCCAGCTGAAGCTGCCGGACACAGCGGGTGAAAGCCTCACTCCGCACATCTTCATCCGGTGACAGCGGATTGGACCACGCCCCTACCTCAGCGATTGTAAGCCCTTCCTGCTCTGCGGCTTCGGCATACGCACCGACAACCGCCTCTCCCGCCATATAATCCACAGGAAATACAACACAGCCGCAGCCGATGGCTTTCATATTGGCCGCCCACTCCTTTGGAGTCTCATGTTTTAGCGGCGACGCTAATCCCAGCCTCATATTTTATTCTCACTTTCTGTTCTGTCTGACTTCTCCCGCAGAATCCCTCTCCTTCAGAGGCTCCGGCCTTCCGCAGGTTGTCTTCATATAATAGCACCCGCCGCTCTTCGCAGCTTCCATAATCCCATTTATGGCTTCCAACACGTGGCAGACCAGGTCCATTCCGGCTCTTGCAGGCCTGTTTTCATTTATGGCCATCGCTAAATCCAGCGCCCCGGCTCCTCTTATATACTCCGCAGTCTCGGGATAGAGCCGTCTCAGTTCCTCTTCATCCGGGAAGCTGCGGTTTAACGGCTCTGCTGCGGCCGTACGGTCCGCCAGCACCGTCTCTTTCCTGGTAACCTCCGGCATTCCCGACGACATATTGGGATCCGGTGCAGACAGCGTCCCCTCTGTTCCATATATTTCAAACATCGGCAGAGTAGCTTTCCAGATATCGAAGCTGATGGTCAGATTGACAATCAGCCCGCCGGAAAGCTTTAAAAGGGCCGTATAATAAGTGGGAGTCTCAACGGTAAGCTCTTCGCCCGCCAAAGGCTGGCTGTAGATCTTCCGCTTCTCAAATCCGGTTGCCGCCATGGCTCTGATCTCCGCAACAGGTCCAAACAAGGCCACGACAGCAGTTATATAGTATGGCCCCATATCGTAAAGCGGCCCGGCCCCTTCCTGGTAAAACTGAGCCGGCGCCGGATGCCACGTTTCCACTCCGCAGGACATCATCGCCGCGTTTAAGTAGAGCGGCCGTCCTATGGCTCCCCGCTCTAAAAGCAGTCTGGTCCGCTGCAGCCCCGGTCCCAAAAACGTATCCGGAGCTCCGCCGATCCGCACTCCCCGCTCCTCTGCCAGCACCGTCAGCTCCCTCGCCTGTTCCCAGGTGAAGGCAAACGGCTTCTCGCAGAATAAATTCTTACCCGCCATCAGAATCCGGCGGTTTAATTCATAATGGAACTTAGGCGGCGTCAGATTGATAATCATGGAAACGTCCTTATTTTCAAGCAAATGATCCGGATCGGACCACGTTTCAATCCCGAACTCTCTGGCACGCGCCTCAGCCTTCCCGGTATCCACGTCCGCACACGCCACGATTTCCAGAGGCTGGTACAGCTCCTGTATGTTCTTTATGTAGGTGCTGCTGATCACACCGCAGCCTAATATACCTGTTTTTACTCTATCCATGAGTTCTATTTTCTCTTTCCCCCACGCTTAAGAAGTAGCGAGGGCTATATTAGGCGAATTTACACCCGTGCTGTTTCTAACGATCAATTCCGCCCCCGATATCCGGATCACCCGGTACGGGCGTTCCGGATTCTCAATTCTCCACAGGATCGTCTCCGCAGCGCTCATCCCCAGCTCTTCCCGGTTCACACTCACCGTCGTCAAATCCGCGGCCAGTGATTCGCTCAGATTATCAAAACCGGCCACAGCCACCATCTCCGGCACCTTTACCCCCGCTGCGCGGAAATACCGCATCAAGGAAATGGCCAGCACGTCATTAAAACACACCACCGCTGTAGGGAAATTCTTCAAATGCGAAAGCCGCTCCTCTGCCTCAATCTTCTGTACGATCTCCTGGAACTCTCCGATAAAACAGTCCTCCGATCCCACGTTTAAACCCGCGGCCGCCAGCCCCCGGCGGTAGCCCTGCCACCGCTCCTTATTCGTCAGCTGACCGTTTATGGCTCCGGCATAACCGATTCTCGTATGTCCCAGATCTGCCAGATGGCCGATCAGCACCTTCATGGGCTCTTCATTTACGCCCATGATAACATCGGAGAAAAGCCCTTCCGCCCACGCGTCTTCTACCGTATCCACAGCCACCACCGGAAGTCCGCACTCCCTGATCCGGCGGATATGGTGTTTCTTAAAATTCCCCAGCTGAATGATTCCGCTGGCCGTCCTGGGATTAAAGTTAATCGGGAACTCAAAATCCGTATCCTCCGACAGATCGAGAAAACACAGATTCAGATTATAGCCGCGTTTCGTCAGAGTCCTGACCATTCCGCTGATGACAGGCGCCCAGTAAGAGTCCGTTGTACAGTTTAAGTTTGAAAAAAGGCAAATCTGTTTTAAATCCGACATCGTCACATTTCCCTCCTGTTCCGAAGGGACTTCAGCCTCCTGCATCTGTCTCTCAGAAATATGACGGTATCCGAGCTGTTTTGCCGTGCTCAAAATCAGGTTCCGCGTCTCCTCACTGACTCCCGAGGCATAATTTAACGCCTTGGAAACAGTCAGTCTGGATATTTTCAAATAATCTGCTATGTCTTGCTGTGTTGTCCTCATCTTCGTACCCCCTGGGTTCTGACAATCTCTTTTATCGTTACGGTTCACGCTGTGCACAGTAACCTTTTATCACAAATGAACACCGTTGCCGGCAATTACGTCTCTGTACCAGTATCCGGAATCCTTGATAGTCCTCACCTGTGTTTTGTAATCGACATGAACGATTCCAAAACGCTCAGAGTAACCCTTTGACCATTCATAATTATCCATCAGGGACCACAAAAAATATCCCTCAACAGGAGTCCCTTCCTCCGCCGTTTTCTTTAAGCAGCGCAGATACCGCTGCAGAAAATCGATCCGGTTCGGATCATGAACCTTTCCATCCAGTGAAACACTGTCGTGAGCCGCCATTCCATTTTCTGAGATATAAAACGGCTTCTGATATCTTTCATATAAAAACCTGGGACCCCAGTACAGACTCTCTGGTGTCACCGGCCATCCGATGGATGTGCGGGCGTATCCCGGCTCACGCGGAACATAGCGGTATCCGCCGTTTCCATCCGCGCATACCGCGCTCCCGTTATAGATATTCTGACAGTAAAAATCGATCGGCTCAGAGATCACTTCCATGTCCTTTGCCCCGATCTCCGGCATGATATCCCGGTACAGGCGAACCCCTTCCTCGGGGTATTTCCCGAAGAGAACAGGATCGCTCCACCAGGGAATATTCCACATAAAATTATCCGGATCCGGACATATATCGAAAGTTGCCATTCTCGCAGCCTCCACATCCTCCGGTTTCTGCGTATCCGGATAATGGGCGCTGCACGTCGGCGCATACCCAATTTTAGCATGCGGAGCCACTTTCCTCAATACTTTTGTGACTTTTCCATGGGCAAGAAGCACATGATGAGCCATCTCCAGAACGGCTCTCCGGGACATGATATTTCCCGGGGCATGCTCGCCGGTCACGTGGCCCAGACCGATAAAACACTGAGGTTCATTAAACGTAATATAATGTTTCACTTTATCGCCCAGATACTCCGCCACGATCCGCGCATACTCTGCAAAATAATCTGTGATCGCGGGGTTCTGCCAATCGCCGATCCGGTAAAGCCCGTATGGCAGATCCCAGTGGAACAGTGTCACATACGGCTCAATCCCATTCTTAACGAGTTCATCCACCAGGTTCTTATAAAAGCGGAGGCCTTCCTCATTCACCGCCCCATATCCCTGCGGCAGAATCCTGCTCCAGGCCACGGAGAAGCGGTAGGCCTTTAACCCAAGTGCCTTCATAATCGCCACGTCCTCCACATAGCGGTGATAGTGGTCCGCCGCCACATCTCCCGTGTGCCCGGAAAATGTCTTTCCCGGCATGCGGGCAAATTCATCCCAGACGGTTAAGCCTCTGCCGCCTTCCGTCACAGCCCCCTCTACCTGATAGGAAGCCGTTGCCGCTCCCCACACAAATCCATCCTTAAATCCCATCCTGTCACTCCTTTCTTCCAGTCTGATGCAGCATAGCGTTTCCACGGTAATCCACATAGATTTCCCTGTTATCCGCAAGCACTTCACCTACCGCCAGACGATATATGCCTTCGGCCGACTCCGCCGCCTCAATCTGGCCGTTCTCCGCACCCATGGCAGTCTTCATACGCCCCGGGTGAACGGAAAAGACGCGGGTCGGTATACCCAGCGCAGCAGCCGTCTGCTTCAGTATAAAGCCATACTGTGCAATTGCCGTCTTGCTCATACAATAGGCCGCGTACTTCGGCCCCACTCCGTCAATCGAGACCACCTCAGACGAAATATTAATCACGGTTCCTCCCCCACTCTCCGCCAACAGGTCGAAAAAGCGGCTGCAAATATAGACAGGACCTATGGTATTTACTTTAAAGGTCTTCTCCAGCTCCTCATAGCGGTCCATTAGAATGGTTCCTTCCCTGTTTAAGAGCACTCCGGCCACATTGATCAAGATATCCAGACGGTCCGTGTATTTCCCGACTGCCGCTCTCGCCGCCTCAATACTGTCTTTATCCGAAACGTCCAGCAAGACGGGAATCAGCCGGGGATCGCCCTTCAGTTCTTCCAGCTCCATCAAATCATCTGTCTGCAGCACACCTGCGAAAACCCGGTGTCCCTCGCTTAAAAATTTTCTGCATAATGCGGCGCCCAGTCCCATAAGCGCCCCCGATACCAATACATCCATAGCTTCTGCCTCCATCCGCGAACAAACGGGCCGCCGCACTGATTCCGTGCAGCAGCCCCGTTTTCACCAGAGCTTATTTAAACATTGCTCTACTGCGTGTTCTGCAATTCTTTTTCCATTCTTCCCTGCAGATCCGTCAGCAGCGGCTCCGGGTCCTTATCTTCATAAAGACACTTGTCGCGGACGGAGATCAGTTCCTGCCCCATGACACTTCGAATGCTGCACAGCGCCGGGGTATTGGAGTGCTCGTTAAAGACCATATTCTTGATAACTGAATAGCGCTCGTCATTCTCCTTTACCAGCGTCAGCTCGTCGATAACGTCTTTTCTGGTAGGTGTGCTGTACCATGTCTTGTTGTTGTCATCCGCAATATATGCGTTGGCAATGTAATCGACAAACCGGGCAGCCGCATCGATATTCTTCGCACCCTTAGGTACGCAGTACGTATTGACGCCCAAAACGGAACCGCCGTACAGCTCCGGATGGCTGTCGCTTACTACCATCGGCACTACCGTATAGTCCATATCCGGCACATACTGCCTGATCGCGTTGTTAAACCAGTTTCCATTCATCGTCATAGCCACTTTTCCCGTAAAGAACGCGTGATCCGGTGAGAATGCGCCTCCAAAACCGGAAGCGAAGGATTTAATCTTCTCCGGGTTATATTTTTCTGCATACTTTCTCTGCCAGTTCATCATCTCGACAAGGTCCGGATCGGTAAGGTTGATCTTCCCGTCCTCATAAATCTGAGCGCCAAAGTACCATGCCTGATTGTAAACGTCGGTCTCCGCGCCGTCAATCCATGGGATAAAGCCCATTGTCGTATAGTCGTCGCCTTCCTTCACCGTCATCTTATCCGCCCACTCATCCAGTTCCGATATGCTCTTCGGCGGATTGCTCACATCCAGGCCGGCCGCAGCCGCTTTTTCATTATTAATGAAAAGCATCTGCGTGTCCGTCTCCATCGGCATGATGTACCATGCTCCATCGATATCCATCAGGCTCTGAACGCTGGGCTGGTAATCGTCTCTGGATCGGCCAAGCTTCTCCATAGCCGCAGATACGTCCTCGAAGGCGCCCTGGGCCGCCATGGGATAGGTCAGAAGGTTCGGTGCACAGATGACATCCGGTACATTGCCGGAGGCGATGGCCGCCATCAGCTTTCCATTGGTAATTCCCGCATCCGGCGGCACATACGTAGCTTCTACTTTTATGCCCGGATTGTTCTTTTCAAATTCCTCGATACGCCACAGATCCCAGGTCTCCGAATCTCCACCCCACGGATACCAGTATTTGATTACAACCTCTCCTTCCGCCGGCGTCTGCGCTGCTTCCGATTTGCTCTCCTCCGTCTGTGCTCCGGCCTCCTTCGTGGTCTCACTCTGTGCGGTATCGCTCTTTGTGGTTTCATTCTTTGTGGCCGCTGTACCGCCGCATCCGGCCAGATTGCACGCCACTGCCGCTGTAAGAACCAGTGCTGCTCCTCTTTTTCTCATGAAATGCTCCTCCTTTTTATTTTAATGATTCATTTCAGCCTTCCGGCTCATATTTTAAATTGAACAGGATTCCATACTTCTCCATGGACTCCGGAAGCAGATACTCGCCTCCCGGATATTTTCCATGGTGTCTGACCGGGCAGCCCCTGTCTTCGAAAAATGCAACGGCTTCCTCCAGATCATCGACCATAAAGCCCACGTGATGGAACACCACCTCCTTATCCCCCAGAGCTTCCTTCCAGGAGCTGTCGCATTCATCCGGCTCCATGATCTCCAGGAACAGCTGACCCATGTCAAATCCGCATAGCCTGGCCTGTGTGCCGGAAGCGATTCCCCGGAATTTCGTCTGCGCCACCTCCACCGGCGGCATCGAATTAATCTCGGGCATGGGGACTCCGAACACTTCCGCGTACAGCGCCGCCGTCTTTTCAATATCCCTGGCGACCAGTCCTACCTGACAGCAGGTCTTGGGATTAATGATTCCTTTTCTCTTCTCCATCTCGTATCTCCTTCTCTTAAAAGCTTTCCAGAAGCTCGAAAATCAGTTTCAGATCTTTTCTTGCATCAATATAGGCGTACATTCCCGAACCATTTCCGTAATTGCCCTTTTGCATCAGCGGAAATCCTTTTTCACCCAGAGTCTTTATCTTGCCCTCGGCATCTTTTACCTGGAAGGCGATGTGATGAAGTCCCTCCCCCTTTTCATTGAGAATATCCCGCCATGCGCTGGGCTTCTCATCCGGTTCAATAAGCTCAATCTGGACCGTTGGCGTATCGAAAAACATCATCTTGCAGGAGGCCGTGGAACGTTCCCCGTAAACTTCCGCCTTTACGATCTCATCAGGGCCGGAATCCGCAATCTCCGGCCTCTCGATTCCAAAGAAATCTGCAAAGGCCTGCCCTGTCTTCTCCACATCATTGACTACCAGTCCAATCTGACACACTACATTTGTTTCTATTACGCTTCCCATTTTTCTACCTCTCTTCCTTCTTATTAAATATGTTAAGACTCTTCTTTGCCAAAACCGGTTACCTTCAGCATGACAAAGGTCAAAATCATCGCAGCCACCAGCATGATCCAGGCCATCGCGGATGCATACCCCATCTTCATAAACTTAAACGCATTGTTATACAGATAATATCCGAAGAAGGTCGTCGAATCATTGGGACCTCCGTTCGTCATAACGAAGGATTCCGTGAACTGCTGCAGCAGCTTGATCATATAAGTGACCACATTGTACACGATAATCGGCTTCATAAAAGGAATGGTAATATACCGGAACTTATGTAAGATATTGCCTCCATCGATCTCCACTGCCTCATAAAGGCTCGTCGGTACATCCTGCAGACCGGCCAGGAATATAATGATCAGGTTGCCGGAGCACCATAAATTCATCAGAATCATGCCCGGCTTCGCCCACCGCGGACTGGCCAGCCAGCCCGGTCCGTCGATCCCGATCAGTGCAAGTCCCTGGTTTACCGCCCCATTGTCCTTAAGGAGCCAGATCCACAGAATGCAGAGCACAACCATCGGCACCAGCGTCGGCATGAAGAATAATGTCCTGATAAAAGAAACGCCTCTCAGTCTCCGGTCATTTACAATTGCCGAAATGATAAATGTTACGATAATAATTACGGGAAGGCCCACCAGCATCATATACCCCGTATTCATAATGGACTTGATAAACAGAGGATCGCTGGTAAACAGCGTCTTATAATTATCTAAGCCTACGAATCTGGGGGCCTTAAGTGCGGAATAGTTCGTAAACGAATACCGCAAAGAATTAATGATCGGATATAAAGTAAAGCATAAAAATCCCACGATCCACGGGCTGATAAACGCCAGGCCCGTCAGAAGACTCCGTCTGTCCGTCTTCGATCTGCTCCTTGTTTTTTTCCTGTTCATATCTTACTCCTCTCTGCGTGTCACCTCTCACGCATCCAATCCGGTATTACCCCTTGATACCGGAAAATGAAATTCCCTCGATAAAGTATTTCTGAAGGATAAAGAAGATAGCCAGCATCGGCAGTGTCATCGACACTCCAACCGCAATAACCAGAGGCCACCTTGGGTCGTTCGTACTCATCAGCTGTTGAATTCCGATGGACAGGGTATACAGCTTGTTATCCGTCAAAAATACCAGCGGTCCGATAAAGTCATTCCAGCAGTTCATAAAGGTAAAGATCGCCACCGTCGTCAGCGCCGGTTTCGCCAGCGGGATAATAATCCGGTAAAAAATAGTAAATTCGCTTGCCCCGTCTATCTTGGCGGATTCCGAGATATCATACGGTACCCCGATCAGAAACTGCCGCAGCAGAAAGATAAAGAAGGCATTACCAAAGAACGACGGAACGATCAGCGGAAGAAAGGTTCCGATCCAGCCCAGCTTCTGAAACATCAGGAATAACGGAATCATGGTTACCTGGAACGGCAGAACCATCGTCATCAGCACCAGATAGAACACCGCGTTTCTTCCTTTCCATTTGATTCTGGAAAATCCATAGGCCACAAGGGAGTTGGAGAACAGTCCGCCGATCACGTTGAATACAATGATAAACAGCGTATTTCCCAGATACTTGAGAAATGGAAATCCGGTAAATCCCTGGATATAGTTCCCTATCGTCCATGTTTCAGGCAGCCACTTCGGCGGTGTCCGGAATAAATCCTGACTCGTCTTAAAAGAACTCAGAATCAGCCAGATAAACGGAACGATAAACGCCAGCGCCAGAATCGCTATAATCAGGTACTCGGCCGCCACCTCAATCGTGCTTCGCTTGATCCGCCTGTCCTTCTCCTTTGCCTTTAATTTTTCCATAAGCCCCTCCTCTTACTTCATTCATGATACGGTCATTTTATATGCATACATTTTATTTCCTTTGTTAGTTACATGGTACTATACTTTTATGCAATATGCAATATTAATTTTCCATTTTCGGTGCTTTATTATGTTATTTTACCTTTTTCACAAACACAAGCGCTTTATTTTGCACACATGTCACAAGTTTATAAGCTTATATATGCTTACATTTTGTAAGATAGCTGAGGTATGATATTTTTCACATAAAAAACGTGGAGACAGCGGCTTCTATAGACCGCTGTCTCCACGTTATGAATGCGTATTATACCATTCGATTTTTTTATTCTATCTTCTATCATCGTCTTTAGTCATGCCTATCCGAAAGGAGGTGGTTCTATATGATGTCTACATATGAAGAATTTATGATTATCATAAATGCAGCAATGCTTATCATTGCTATTCTCGTTTACATAGATAGAAAAAATGGTACAAAAAAATAGTCACCCTCCCTCCAAAGGTAAGTGACTATTTTTTAATAGCAACTAATCGCATGGAAGCCACTCTGTGGAGTGGACTGCCTTTTGTACCTTTATTATAAACCTATCTATTCCATCGTGTCAATTAGAATTTTTTCTGCTCTGGCGCTTAACTGGATAAGAAATATATCTGTGCAGAGATCCTCTCTACGTTGAAAGAGATGTCAATATGCGGAAAATTATACATATCTGGCCGATCTGCATCAGCCTGCATTTTTTATAATTCCTTTATTTTCCTGGCAAATTTATATCTTACAAACATTCTGAGGCTTCCCCTCCAGCCAGGCAAAGACATTTTCAAACACGATCTCCGCCCGCCGAAGCATGGACTCTTCCGAAATAAATGCCTGATGAGGTGTCAGCAGCGTATTCTTTGCGGACAGCAAAGGATAATCTTCCGGAAGCGGCGGTTCCATATCGTAGACGTCAAGGCACGCATAACCGAGACGCCCTTCATTCAATGCGTCGGCCAGTGCCTGATTATCCACAATCGGACCTCTGGCACAATTAATAAACACGGCATCTCTTTTCATAAGTGCGATGCGGTCTGCATTCAGAAAGCCTCTGGTTTCTCCATTGAGCGGAAGGTGCAGTGACACAATGTCGCTCTCCGCCAGAACCTCTTCCAGGGAGCAGTAGGTAATCCCCATCTTCTCCGCCTCTTCCGAGCGGCTTCTCCCATAGGCGATCACTCTCGCCCCAAATGCCAGGAACAGCTTTGCGGTCATCAGGCCTATGCGTCCCAGACCGATGATTCCCACCGTTCTGCCGCAGATCTCCCGACCGCCGATTCCCGCGCTTGTCCCGCCTTTGCGAAGCTGGATATCCGCCTTCCTTATATTTCTAAGTCCGCTCACTGCCATCCCGATGACGAGTTCTGCCACAGTCTGATTGGAATAACCGGCCGCATTGCAGATCATGATTCCTTTTTCTTTGCAAATATCCGCTGCTACATGGTCAATTCCTGTAAATGCCACGGATATCATCTTTAAATCCGGATCAGACAGAATCGCCGATTCCGGGTAGGGATGATTGGCTATCATGACAACATCACTCCCTGCAGATCGAACAGCCAGCTCTTTCGGATCTGTCGTCACGGTGTCAAACCACTCAAACTCATGCCCCATCTCCGTCAGCTTCCGGGCATATTCCTCGATTGTTTCCGCGGGACCCCCTATAGGCTCCAGTAATTTAATTTTCATCCCTGTTCTCCTTTCTTATGTAGCATCACCTAAAAATACCCCCTGCGACCTCAGCGTTTTTCGCAGTTTCTCCGCATTAAGATCTCTCGGCAGGATATTTTCTTTTACGCACAGCGCCGCCGCAGTTCCTGCTGCCTGGCCCTGAGCCATACAGGACACGGTATTTCTCGTGGACATATGTGCCTCCCAGGTGCTGGTAATGCATCTTCCCGCCACCAGCAGTCCCTCCACATGCTTTGGAAGCAGCGCCCGGTATGGAACACCGTAATATCCGCCTTCCTGAATGGTAATTCTTGGGGCACAGTCATGGAATCCATATAAATACACCTCATCCCCAAACCGTTTTCCTGATACAATCTCCTCGAGGGACAGGTCATACTCACATTCCACGATTCTTGTAAGTCTCACGCCGATACTGGCCGGCGTCCAACTCACATAAGCGTGTTCAAAGCCCGGAATATACTGTTTCAGCATCGCCGCCAGTTTCATAATCTGATGGCGGAGCGCGATCTCCGCCTTTGAATAAGCCTCCGTGTCGGTGGTATCCACACTGGGCAGCGCCGCCGAATTGATGTAGGTGAATTCTCCCTCATGAAGAGAAAAACCAAGGGGTCCCCACATCCCCGTCCGCTCCATAAACTCCGTAAATTCAGGCACCTTTTTCAGTTCAAAGCCAAGCCGTATCACATGGTCGGTCACGCTCCCCTTGTCCCCCTCGATCAGCTGGTTGACAAGGCCCTTCTCCCGGCAGAATTCCACCAGCCGGGGCATATCCACATTTGTCATGCCAAAAGGCATTCCCACCGAGGTTGTATCATGCTTTTTAACAAATCCTGCTCCAGCCAGCGCCGCCACATCGCCGTCGCCGGTGGAATCGATCACAGTGCGGGCAAGTATGGCTTCTCTTCCGGATTTCCCTTCGATGATAATTCCCTCCAGCCGCCCGCCGTCTTTTATCACATCTGCGATCACCGTATGAAGCAGAATCCTCACACCTGCCTCTTCCAGCATGGTAAATGCAACATCCTTAAAAATTTCCCAGTCTATCAGTGTAATAGCAGAATCGTAGTTCCCGCCCTTATCCTGTTCCAGATGCCCCGGTGATCCCGATGCCTCCATCATGCGCGTCACAATTTCCTGCGGAATTCCCTGAACCACCTGAGTCTTTGCCGCATCCGCATAGGCCTTATACAGGTTAAAAAAGCTGTGCAGCGGTCCGGCCCCATTCACAAGAGTTCCCCCTACATGGCCAAACCGCTCCACCAGTATGGTGTCCGCTCCGTTTCTGGCTGCTGCCAGCGCCGCCGTAAAGCCTGCAGTTCCGCCTCCGCAGACGACCACATCACAGTCATATCTCACCGGAGTCTTCCTGTACTCCTCAATCTCTCTTTTCATAAAATGTACATGGAAATTCATATCTTTAGACATGAGAGGAATTGTACCCCTCTTGACTCTTTCGTGATCTCCACTTAGCCTCCTCTCTTTTCCAACTAATGATACAATAATAGTCTCCAAAATTTTCGCTTGCCATTTACTTTATTTTACGGTAAAATATACTTAAATAAACCGTTCCATTTTAACCCCAAAGATTGATATTCTGTTTTCCCCTCATCGTCATCATAGATGGCTTTCGCCTTCACCGTTCCCCTCTCATGGCGCCCCAGAACCCGGATTCTCTTTTCCATTCCGGGGAGCAAATCGAAGTAATTGTCCTCAAACAGCCAGCCAAATTCATCGCCGTCCTCATCCCCGGTCAGTTCTACGCATCTGGCAAACCGGCTCGCAGTGATGACAAGGTCATCTCCCTCCTGCCTGATCTGAAGCCCCGTATGTTCCGGGTACTCCATTCTTCGTTCAATCTCACACGGCTCCGCACACATTCCCAGAATTTTGCCTTCCTCGGAATATGCGACAGCACAGACCAGATTGCTTTTTTTGAACTGACCAAACCGGTCAATCGTACAGACCGGTTTCGATTCATCCGGTTCCGCCTGAAAATCCTCATAAAATACCGCCTGCCGTTCATTCTTTACTATGTCAAACAGAAATATTTCCAGACGTCCGCTTACGGCGCCCCCCGTATCATTCGTCACCCAGATGTACCCATGATCCCCCAGCTCACACGACACAAGAAATGGCGAGTAACACCGTTTCAGCTCGTAATAGGGATAGTAGGGCTCCTGATAGTAGTCCACAATTCCATAGGAAATGATATTGCTGTTATTGTTAAATTTCCAGAGTATATGGCCCTTCGTTCTCCTGACTGTGCCGGTGGAAGACGCTTCATCTCCCCGGAAGCCCCTGCGAAACCGGCATACCTGCCCGTGAATATACTCCGCATGAGCGGCGCCAATCCGATAGACCAGTTCCTCTGCCGTCCCCGCGTCATAATAATGTTCCACAGGTCCAAGCTTTATAACGCCCTGATTCGTATTATGAAGCTCCCAGCTTTCCGGCCACTCTTTTCTTTGCCTCCGGCTAACACGCCCCGTATATCCCGGGGGCCAGAGTTCCTCCGGCTTCATCATCCGTCTCATGGACTTCATGGATGGTGTAGAGACCCGGCAGTTTTCACTTAAGAAAACGGGGAATTCCCTCCCTGGCACAAACCAGAGATGGGTGTAGCCATGAGTATCTCCCGCGGAGGGATCATTGGCAAAGTCCCCGCCGCACGGAGAAGACGGGTGGTAGTACCGATCCGGGTCCTGTTCCGCACATACTTGGGGAAATACACGGCAAACGATCTCCTCACCAAAACAGGGACCGCCGGGATTATCATAATCTCTCGATAAGAGCGTCTCATTACCGCCGCACCAGAGAAGTATGGACGGATGGGATTTCAACCGTCTCGTCATCTGCTCTGCCTCTCTGCGGCAGAGTTCCAGAAACTCCGGTTCCTCCGGGTATGCCGAATAGCAGAGATAAAAATCCTGCCAGATAAGTATCCCCCGTTTATCACACTCCTCATAAAATGCCTCAGGATAACGTTCGCTCTCCCCCCAGACCCGCAGAATATTGAAATTCCCCAGCTCCGCCAGATTAAACAGACGCTCCATCACCTCCGGGCGGTAACGGTTGCTCCGTGTATCAGGGTGGACGAGATTGGCCCCCCACAGCTTAAGCGGCTTTCCATTGATCTGGAAATCCATATCTCCCACCATGGATATTCTGCGGAATCCGATCACCTTTTCCACAGAATCCGCTGTCCCGCTGCTGCATAAATCCGCTGTCCCGCTGCCGCACGTAAGCTCCAGCCGGTATACCGACGGTTCGCCCATTGTCCACGGCCACCAGAGTTTTGGATGCGCTACCATGAGTTCCACAGTCTCAGACCGCTTCATGACTGGCCGTATTTCCTCCGCTTTCACACAGCCGTCCCCATCAAGAATCCTGGCCCGCAGCAGTTCTCCCCGGTACTCCTCCAAATCCCCCAGAAAAGAGGCTGTTACCGTAACCATACCTGTTTCCCCGTCTTCAGAAAGCCTGCTGTCCGCCGTCACCTCATCAAACAGAAGGGGATCTTCCCGCGCCAGAGTCACATCACCATAGAGCCCGCACCGGATCAGGCTCGGAACCGGGCCGCAGTACTCATGAAAACCGGAGCGGAATGCCCGCACTGCGGAGATAGCGGGGACACGCCCCTCATACCGTTTTGGAAGCCTGACCCCATTCACTTTTTCCTTTGCAGACCGGAACCAGATAAGCAGCACATTTTCTTCCGCCTTCACTCCGTCCACCGGAAACCGGTAATCCAGAAATGCATCGCAGCATGTGCCAACTAACGTTCCATTTAAATAGACCGAAGCAAAGGTATCTGTTCCCTCCAGAGTGAGATAAACTGATCCCCCCGCTCCCGCAAACGTACCGCCGGTAAATTCAAGCCGGTATACCCAGTCGTACTCATCAATCCACAAATCACGGTTAATCCCCGTCTCATTGGGGTTCTCTATCACGCCGTAATCCAGGAGCACATCGTGTACCTGCTCCGGAAAATCCCTGACTGAAAAGCTGCGGTCCTTCCCGCTGCCAGGCGTTCTAAAAGCTGCTTCCAACTCCTCCGGTCGATACTCCGTTCCCGCGGGAAAGCGCTTCAGGAGCCAGCCCTCCCGCAAAATTATTTTCTTCATGACAGTCTCCCTCAGGCCTTTTGCGGCACCAGACTAAAAAACAAAGCCTTTTGTACTGCTTAAGCGCTCCATAATCTCACTGCTTAAACGCAGTCCTGTGGCCGCTGCGTTATCCAGGGCCTGGGCCGCATTTTTCGCTCCCGGAATCACACAGCTGATACCCGGATACGTCATATTATACGCCAGCGCCAGATGCCCCATGGAGAGCCCCGTCTCCGCGGTACACGCCTCCACAATCTCCATATCCGGTCTTACCGCCTCAAAACGTTCCTCTGACCAGAATCCTCTCCGGTTGTCGCCTTCCGCAAAACGGGCGCCTTCCCGGTACTTTCCAGTCAGTATTCCGCTGGCCAGCGGCTGACTGGTCATCACCGCGATATTCCGCTCCTTTGCCAGCTTCACGACCTCCAGATTGGATTTGTTCAGGATATTAAACGGGCATTCCAGCACATCGATCACGCGGTCATGGTCGCGTTCCAGAGCGTGCATCGTATCTCCTGCTCCCCACATCGCCAGTCCTGCAAACCGCACCTTTCCTGACTGCTTCATCTCTTTCAGCGTCTCCAGTACCGCGGCTCTGTCCTGCCAATCCGCATCCGGGACATGCAGGAGATAAACATCCACATAATCCGTCTGAAGCCGTCCCAGACTCTCCTCCAGACACATCATGAGATAATCTCTGTTAAAATTCTTGCTGCGTTCCGGCAGACGGTAGTTCGTACCGCCCTTGGTCACGATAACGGACGCCTCTCTTCGTCCCTTCAAAAACTCTCCGATCAGTATTTCGCTGTGCCCATCTCCATAGGCGTCGCATGTATCGTATAAGTTGACTCCCTTTTCCCATGAAACATTTAAAGCTTCGACCGCATCCCTGTCGCTGCTTCCATCACCCCAGCCTTTTCCGCCAATCGCCCAGGCGCCGAATCCGATATCCGACACCTTCATGCCGGTCCTGCCAAATATATTGTATTCCATCGTTATCCATCCCCATTTCTATTAGTAGAATCACTCGTCAAAAATATTCAGTTCCCTTAACTGTGCCACCACATCCTTCATCCGCTTCTTGCCAAATTTCTTTAAGATATGGTTGACCTGGGACCGTATCGTGGTTTCCTCCACGAATCGCTTTGATGCAATGTCCTTATAAGTAAAACCTTCATACACCATTTTCAGGATCTCATATTCCGTCGTATTAATAAGAAGCATGACCTGAAAGGTCTCCTTTAACCGGCTCTGCTTCTCGTAGACTCTCTGGTACCCGTCGATCAGTTTCTTCGCCACCTCCGGTCGGACCAGAAGCTTATTGTCAATCACATCGTGAATGGATTTGACTATCTTTTCAATCGAGCTGGTCTTTATGATATAATCGACTGCTCCGGCCAGATATGCCTGAAATATAAATTCTTCGTCCTCATGAATGGTCAGCGCGATGCATTTCACCCCCGGATAACGCTCGTGGATTTTGCCGATTGCCGTAATGCCGGAGGTTCTGGTCTCCATTTGAATATCCATGAGAACAACAGAGGGAAGCAGCCGTTCCGCCATGATAAATGCCTCATGACCGGTAGCCGCCTGCCCCACCACCACGATATCGTCCGAGTGGGCAGCAATCTCCTCCGCCAGATGAATTCTGATCTCCTCCATATCATCCGCTATGACCAGCTTGATCTTCTCCATTTTCCTCCCCCTTTTACTTGGTGTCTCCAGGCGCCAATGCCTTCGGAGGCACTGGCACTGCATTATGCAATGCAGGACCAGCCTTCTCCTCCCTGCTCATGGGCAGGAGAAGAAACACCGACGTATACACTCCGTATCTGCTGTCAATCTTAATCTGCCCCAAATGTGCCCTGATCACCTTGTATACGTAAGGAAGACCCAACCCCCAGTTCATCTTCCCCTGTTTTCCGGAATAGTGCGGCGAAAATACGCGGCCGCGGTCACGGAAACGGATTCCTTTCCCATTATCCTGGATCATAATAATCAGCCACCGGAACAGAAATTCCAGCCGGATTGTAATTTTCCCCTCTTCCTTTCCCGACTGTTCAATGGCTTCCACCGAATTATTCAAAATATTAACAAGCGCCTTGCACAGATGATACCGGTCGTACATTCCGCAGATATCCTCGTACCCCTCACTGTTCCACTCCACCGTGATGTAAGAAGGCAGCGTAACCTCATTCAACGCCTCATCGATGATGCTGGTAACGCTGTTATTTAAGTAGTGGTACTTAATCTCTTTCAATTCATCCAGCATCTGCGTCGTCCGCCCCAGCGACTCGTCGATCAGCTTTCTCATACGCCCGATTTCCGGTATCGCCTCCTTATCCTCCACCTTATTTTCGATCTTCGTGATTAGAATCTGCTGGGAAAAGAAGAGATTTTTCTGAGAATGAAGCGTTTCTCCCAGCACCTCGTTCATAATGTTTAAATTTTTCTGGATCTTCCGCTTCACAAATGGCGTTGCCGACATGTCCATCCGGAAACTCAGCAGGATAAACATACAGAAGGAAATCACCACCAGTACCAGCGACGGGGCGGTCAAATAGACCTTCTGAATCCGGGCCTGGACATTTTCAAAAATCCAGAAACCGCTGCGGATTACCTTATCCACAGACACGCTGAACGGCCCGATATAAAAGAACACATAAAAGATTGCGTCGGCAAGCAGAAGCCCCATGGAAAACAGGAGTATCCGTTTGCGCAAAAACCGCACTGACGTCACCATCACATACCGGATCAGAACACAGATGGGACGCAGCAGCAACAGCAGAACCACCAGCTTAAAGACAACATTTATAAAACAGAACAGAGCGTACACAAGCGGCTTATTCCCGCTGATATGGTACAAAATATACATTTTTGTGGAAGTCACCGGATCATAAAGAATCAGGGAGAGAAGGGGGACCAGAATAAAGAGCCCGGCATGCCGGAATCGTGCGCCGGAGCGCGGCCGCATCCTGCGGTTCTTCTTTTCCGTTTTCGGCTCCCCTCTCCCCAGGTTTTTCTGAAACTCATAGTTAAAAATCGTCTCAGCCAGAAGGAACAGGGCGATCCCCACGTTCATGAGCCGGATGTTCATGACGATGGGAAGCGCCAGCCTGGCGGTTATCACCTTATAGATCATATAATCCAGCCGGTAATAAATACTTCCGCCGTAATATTCCCCGTAACTGGCAAACATATTGATATGGAGAATGATGGAAAAGAAGGCCAGTGTCGCCCCTGTTGCCATAAGAACAAATAAATAGGAATACCTGCTCTTATGGTCAAAGATCAGCAGTATAACAGAAAACGCCACCAGTAAACCGATTGTATAGAACATACTCTTTCCCCCACTCCCGTCCGTCTGAAAAAGACCGCTATCCTTTCACGGAGCCCTCCGTCAGACCTGAAATAAAATACTTGTTTAAGAATAAGTATACGATAAGCATCGGTAAAATGGAAATACTTATTCCCGCCAGCATCAGGTTCCAGGAGGACACCGCCTCGCCGCTGGACTTCAGGCTGACAACACCTACTACCAGCGGCCATTTGTCCTTTGCAGCAATGGTAAATACGTAAGGCAGAAGGTAGTCGCTCCAGGCTGTCCGAAATGCCACCAGACCTGTCGTCGCCACCAGCGGCTTGCAAAGCGGAAAAATGATTCTCCAGAATATCTTAAAGAAGCCGCATCCGTCAATCTGCGCTGCCTCGTCGATCTCCCTGGATATCTGCCGCACAAAGCCGGTAGCGATAAACACCTGTGTCGCGTTCATGCCAAACACGCGGATGATAATCGGCCCCCACAGCGTCCCGCTGAGCCCGAATACCTTGGCCAGACTGAGCTGCGGATAGAGCGACAGTGTCCCGATGGATACGAACATGGAGCAGAGCACCATGGTATTCACCACTTTGGAGAACCGGGTCGTCCCTCTGGCAAATACGTATCCGGCCGTAATCGACGTAACGACACAGCCGCCCACCACCACAACCGCATAGAAAATGCTGTTAAAGGTCAGCCTTCCGAAATCCGCCAGCTTCCAGGCCTGTATATAGTTTTCAAAATGCCACTCCGTCGGAAGGATGCCGAGTCCCCCTACCAGAATCTCCTTATTGGACTTAAAGGAGCTGAGTAAAATATAGATAACCGGAAACAGAGCAAACACGGCGATCACCAGGAGAAACGCGTAGATCACTATTTTCCAGATACTCTTACTGACTGTTCTCATAGCGCCTCCTATTCTTCCACTTCCTGCATTTTCTTAGATACCTTTAAATAAATCAGTGTAACAATTCCCAGGATCACTGCCGTGACGACTGCCATGGAGGAAGCGTAGCCGAACTGCACTTCCATGGCGGCACTCTCCCCATAGGAGAAGAAATACTTAAATATGTACGTCATGACCACCTCGGTGGAACCTCCCGGCGCTCCATTCGTCAGCACCAGAATCAAGTCCGTCATTTTCATGGTTCCCAGCACGCTTAACATGAGTACCAGCTGCAGGATCGGCGCCACCAGGGGCATGGTGATGTAAAAGAACTGCTGTACTTCATTGGCTCCGTCAATCGACGCGCATTCATACAGCGACTTGGAAATATTCTGAAGACCCATCAGGAAGTAGATCATATTCAGCCCGAAGGTCGTCCACAGCGACACCAGGATAATCACGAACATGGCGTGCCCCTTGTCGCTGAACCAGCTGATATTTTGAGTAATCAGTCCGATGTTTTTGAGTATCGCATTGACAATTCCGTTGTAGGCGCCAAACAGGATCGAGAAGATCAGTCCCACAACCGCAATACTGAACACGGAGGGCAGGAAAAATACCACCCGGAAGAAGGAGCTTCCCTTAATCTTATTATTCAGCAGCACCGCCAGAACCAGTGCCAGCGGAATCTCAAATATCATCTTCATGCCGGCAATCAAAAATGTATTTTTCAGTGAATTCCAGTATGCCGGATCCCGGCTGAACACCCTGATAAAGTTGCCCAGCCCCACAAAAACCGGCTCACTGTATCCGTTATACTTGAAAAATGACCATCGAAGCACCCAGATAATCGGATAGACGGAAAACAGGAGAAAGCCGATCGTCATAGGCGTAATCATCAGGATTTCCTGGATCTTGTTTGCGGAATGCAGTTTTTTCATATTACTTTCCCCATTTCATTTTTTCAGCAATATTCGGGTCAATATAATCATTAATATTCACCTTACCGGAGGCAACCGCCTCATCCAGGGCCTTATTATAGCGTTCTGTCAAATCCTTCAGCGCACCGTCCACATCCGTGACAATACCGGTCAGAATCTTATTGTAAACGTCCTGATAACTGTCGCCTTCAATGGATAAATCTCCATCCGGATTCGGATATTTGATGCAGTATACATCCATATCTGAGAATCTGATCCAGTTGGGATCCAGGCCGTCCACCTTAGACTTGCTGGTAATCTCATCTCCCAGAACGCTGATATCTACCTGCGCCTCATTTGTAGCCACAAACACCTCATCGGAATACAGGTAATTCATAAACTCCGCAACCTTGTCCGCATACCCGCCCTTCGACGCTTTGGAATTGATGACATAGGACATGGATACTCCGATTGGCTCTTTGTAGCGGTTTGACGCATCCTGAACCGGATATGGAATAACTTCCCACTCAAAATCACAGGGAAACTGGTTTTTAAACGTCGTAACGTCCGAAGACATGACACCGATCATACCCACATTGCCCGCCGAAAACTGCGCTCTTGCCGTATCCCCATCCATAGTCTCAAAGCCCGGGAACATGCTCTTGTCGTCGATGATTCCCTGAAGATGGCCAAAGAAACCGCCGAGCGACTCAAAATCATACCGTCCCGTTGTGTGATTAAAATACTCATCGCCTACACTGGCCGCGTTTGGCAAGTTCAAATAGAAATAGTTATAAGATCCGTATCCCATAGCCAGCGCGTATCCGTACGCCTGCTCCTTGCTCCCCTCGGTAATTGCCTTCGCGCACGCCCTCATCTCATCCCACGTCTCCGGAGTCTTAAGCCCGTATTTGTTGAAGATGTCCATATTGCATGCGATACCATACGTTGTCACACGGAACGGTATGGAATACGTCTTTTGACCGAATTCCCCGTATCCAGGAGCGTTATACTCCGCAAAGCGGTCAACCAGCCCCTTTAATCCGGCTTCATCCTCCCACGGCATAATGTATCCGGCCTCCGCGTAATTACCAATCTTATTACACTTGAAAATATCAGGCCCCTCTCCGGCAGTCACAGCCACATCGAGAGTCGTATAGTAATCACTTCCATAAACTGTGTACTCCACGGAAATCCCTTTTTCCTTTCCGATGGTCTCATTAAACTCTTTAATTCTTTCCTCATAAACCGCCTGATCATGCTGGTCGTTGGACCACATGGTAACCTTGGTGATATCGCCGTTTCCGGCTTCCGCTTTTGTCTGCTCCTGTTTTGTCTGCTGCTTTGCAGCCTCCGTCTGTCCGCTCTCCGGTGCCGCCGTCTGCCCTTTATCCGTTCCGGCGCAGGCCGCCATGGAAAGTACCATTATTCCGCTCAGTAAAATCCCCAAATACTTTTTTAACCTCATGATAAACTCCTCCATTTTTTCATTTACAAGTCCTGCTGCCGGCGCCGGCGTCATCTGAACTTTATAATTGCGTTACTGGTCACTAACAGTAACATAATTGCATCTTAGCACATCACCCCAGAAAAAATAAGTATGATTTTTTATCAACATTTTCCATTTTCAAGCAATTATCTTTTCTATTTTTGTCAATGTTTATGTTTTTTCATCTTGTGCGCCTCGTACCATTATAGTAAAATTAGATAAATATTTGATTTCAGAAAGGAGTTATACTGTATGGAATTCCTTAAAACCAGGGGAAAGAGTATTATAACAGAATCCGGAACGCCCGTTTACTTGAGAGGTACTTGCGTAGGCGGCTGGATGAACATGGAGAATTTCATCAACGGTTTCCCCGGAACCGAGATCTCGCTTCGCGAGCATATGAAAAAAAGACTGGGAGAAGAGAACGGAACTTACTTCTTTCAGGAAATGATTCGCAATTTCCTGTCGGAGGATGACCTGGCCTTTATAGCCTCTACTGGCGCTACGGTCGTGCGTCTGGCGCTGAACTACCGGCACTTCGAAACCGACGATGCCCCCTTTGTCTACAGGGAAGAGGGATTCCGCCTTCTCCGAAAGACCGTAGATCTCTGCGAAAAGCACGGACTTTACGTCATTTTTGACATGCACGCGGTTCAGGGCTGGCAGAACACCCACTGGCACAGCGACAACGACCGCGGAATCTCCCTGTTCTGGACCGATGCCTGTTACCAGAGGCGATACTACGCCCTGATGCAGGAAATCGCATCCCGTTTCAAAGACTGTCCGGCCGTGGCCGGCTATGAACTTCTCAACGAGCCAAGCTCCAGCTGCCGCAGCGGCGATTATCCTTTTAATATGTACGAAAACTTTACCTCCGATTATCCGGTCTTTAACCGCATCATCCACACTGCGGTTGACCGGATCAGAGAAATTGACAAGCGCCACATAATCTTCATAGAAGGCGACTCCTACGGCCATAATTTCTCCGGCCTGGAGGCTCCGTTTGACGATAATCTGGTATACTCCTCCCACGATTATATCGTCTCCAGCTTTGGTCCCGGTGCCTATCCCGGCCAATATGAGACGCTTCACAACGACCGCGTCGAGGCCGGCTGCTACTGGGATTACGAACAGCAGCTCCGCCATATAAAGGAGACGGAAGGCTGGCAGTTTTCCGAGACCTACCAGGTTCCGTTGTGGGTAGGCGAATTCGGTTCCCAATACTGCACGGGAAGCGAAGATATCCCTTACCGTCTGGCCTCCATGGACGACCAGCTCCGGGCCTTCAATGAACTGGGACTCCACTGGACCACATGGACGTATAAGGATTGCGGTACTATGGGCTGGGTCACACTGAATCCCGGGAGCGAGTACATGAAAGCGGTCGCCGATGTCCAGCGCATGAAAGGCCTGCTAGGAGCAGAGAACTTCACAGCCTGGCGAAGCGCCTGCCCCGGCAAGGAGGTTACCGGACAGTTCACCCGCTACGTCATGTCACTTCTTAGCGAGTCCCCGAACTTTACCTTTGGCACCTTCCAGAAATGCATGAACTACGCCCTGCTCACCGGTTTCTGCGCCGGAGTCCTGCAGCCCGAGTATGCCAAGGTATTTGAATCCTGTTCCGCAGAAGACATTGCCAGAATCATGAAGTCCTTCGCCCTCGAAAACTGTCAGATAAATGAGCCGTATCTGGAACTCCTGAAAAGGCGGCTGGGCGGCTGATCCAATCATGGCATATTTTTATTATACCAATAAGAAAGAGTCCGGCTCGCCGGACTCTCGCGCCGGAGCGCGGTCGCTTCAGCGGCCATACTTCCTTAGCGCGGAGTGCGCATCCCCCGGAGGGTTTTTATTTCATAGGGTGAACTTTCCTATGAAATAAAAACAGAGGAGCCGCAAAAACAGCGGTCTCCTCTGCAAAAAAAACACGAAAAATATATAACTCATTCCTTACCGGTTTTAACTCTCCTGGTTGACTCTCCCTCCACCAGTTCACCCTTAAACACCCGTTTCTGATGGCCCGCCTTCCCGCGTATTACATCAAACAGAATCTTTATAGTGCTTTCGGCCATCTCCTCCACCGGCTGTCTTATGGTCGTCAGCGTCGGATTGTAGTAATGAGCGATATCGAGCCCGTCGAATCCGGCCACGGAATAATCTTCCGGAATCTTCCCGCCGCACTCGGTAATCGCCTTGCAGGCTCCTATGGCGATGCTGTCCGATATTGCGTAGACCGCCGTAAAATCCACTTTTTTCTCCCTCAGAATTCGGCTCATAGACATAAATCCGTAATCCATGGTATAACAGTCCCTGCCTGCATCAGAGAACACACACAGCTCCTCATCAGGCTCGATCCCATTGTCTGTCAGAGCCTTCTTATATCCTTCAAGACGCAGTCTTCCGATACTCTCGTCATCCTGTGTTGCCGCCAGAATCAGGATTTTTTTATGTCCAAGTTTACATAAATAATCCGTCATCTTGTAACTCTCCGCGTAGTCATCCACGGAAACCCAGGAGTAGGAGGAAGATTCCTCCAGAGAATCCGTCATTCCGATGGTACTCAGCACGAAGGGAACCGTCAGCTGCTCCAGCTTCTCCCGGCTGTGTGAGAAAAATCCGCCCAGGAACACGATTCCTCTCGGCTTCTTTTCCTTAATCAGTTCCAGCGCCACGTCCACCTCATCCTCACTGGCGTCCACACGCTGCATGATAAACAAGTATTTCTTCTTCTGGATTTCCTCTTCAAAAACGCGGATCATCTTGTTGAAGAACGGATTGCTGATTCCCTTGATTAAAACCGCAATGGCCTTCGAATCCGTGCGTTTTAAATTCCGGGCGCTGTTATTAGGAATATAATTATGTTCCTTAATCGCCTGCATAATCATGTTCTTCGTCTCCGGATTGATATCCGGATGATTATTAATAGCACGTGATACCGTACTTACGCCAACCCCGCAGATTCTGGCTATGTCCTTAATATTGATAGAATCCATAAGAAATACTCATCCCCTGTCATACCCTGCCGTAAAGCTTTGCCATCTTCCGGCACTTTACCGCGATCTCGTCAGTTATTTCCCCGGAAAGCATGCGCCATCTCCAGTTCTCCCCCAGAGTGGAAGGCGTGTTAATCCTCGCTTCCCCTCCAAGCCCTAAATAGTCCTGAACCGGTATCACTGCAAGCTTCGCTACACTCGACAGTGCAAGGCGTACGAAATCCCAGTGAATCTCGTCCCCGGGTGTGTGTGCATTGTTCATGTAATCCACGGAAAGCTGTCTGTCGGCCTCGTCCATCTCCTCATACCATCCGCGGATGGTATTGTTATCGTGAGTCCCCGTATAAACAACACAGTTAGTCGTATAGTTATGCGGCAGATAATCGCTCTCCTCTCTGGAATCGAACGCGAATTCCAGAACCTTCATTCCTGGAAATCCCGTATCTTTTACTAATTTTAACACAGATGGCGTTAAAAATCCAAGATCTTCCGCAATAATATCGAGTTTACCAAACTTTTCCTGCATTTTCTGGAAAACCTCAATTCCTGGTCCCTTTTCCCAGGTTCCATGAATGGCAGTTTCACTCCCGGCCGGTATGGAATAGTATTCATCGAAGCCCCGGAAATGATCCACACGCACCACGTCATACATGCGGAAACTGTATTCCATACGCCTCATCCACCACTGATATCCGGTTTTACCATGGTACTCCCACTGGTACAGCGGATTCCCCCAAAGTTGTCCTGTGGCTGAAAACCCATCAGGAGGGCATCCTGCTACCGCCACCGGCATCCTGTTCTCATCAAACTGAAACAGCTCCGGATGGTACCACGTATCCGCGCTGTCCAAAGCCACATAGATGGGAATATCTCCAATGATACGGATTCCTTTTTCATTCGCGTAAGATTTCAGTGCGCTCCACTGTTCTTCAAACTTCATCTGAAGGAAGGCGTAAAATCCCGCTTCATCCGCCAGTTCATACTGGAGCTGTTCCATAGCTTCCCGCTTCTGGAGGCGGATATCCTCATCCCACTCCGTCCAGCTCTTTCCCTTATAATGGTTCTTAACCGCCATATAAAAGCTGTATTCTACGGTCTCCGGCCAGAGCTTCTCCCTGGCCTCGGCCACTGTGTGTCCGTCCTTCAGCCAGCGCTCATACGCCCTGCGAAGCAGTGGAAAACGGTTAAAATAGATCTTTCCATAATCAATATCCCTCGGATTATCTCCGAAATCCGCGGCGTCACATTCCTCTTCTGTAAGGAGACCTTCCTCCACCAGCCTGTCGAGATCGATGAAATAGGGATTGCCTGCAAAAGCAGAAAATGACTGGTAGGGCGAGTCTCCGTAGCTGGTCGGTCCCAATGGCAGAATCTGCCAGTAATGCTGCCCCGCCTCTTTCAATGTATCAATAAATTCATATGCCTCTTTAGAAAATGCTCCGATTCCGTACTTTGACGGCAGACTGGCAACCGGAAGCAACATACCACATTCCCGCATCGTGTGTCTCCTTTATCCTTATCCTTTTACTGCGCCGGCAGCCACACCCTTGATGATGTATTTCTGACAGCTTAAATAGAAAATAATAATTGGCACAATCGCCAGAACCAGCATGGCCATCATGGCTCCCATGTCGATAGAACCGTAGCCGCCCTTTAAGTTCTGGATAACCATGGGTATTGTACCCTTTTCCTGTGGAAGAATCAAGCTCGGAAGCAGATAATCGTTCCAAATCCACATGGCATTTAAGATTGCTACTGTAACAGCGGTTGGCCGGAGCATCGGAAATACCACATTAAAGTAAGTCTGAATGGGAGAACAACCGTCAATCATGGCCGCTTCTTCGATCTCCAGAGGAATCGCCTTTACGAATCCGCAGAACAGGAACACCGCCTGCCCCGCCCCGAATCCCAGGTACAGCAGAACAAGTCCATACATGGAATTTAAATATAAGTCATTGGCCGTTTTGGACATGGTAAACATGACCATCTGGAACGGCACGATCATGGCAAACACAAAAACATAATAGAGAATACTGTTAAATTTCGATTTTACTCTCGTAATGTACCACGCG
>NZ_JBKVCZ010000058.1:0-39392 GCF_046966825.1 Hungatella sp.
GAATAGGCTTCTCTCATTTCTTCAATTGTAGCCGGCAAACTGATACCTACACCGGGGCTTACTGTCCGGCTCAAATAAATCTTAAACATTTAATTTCCCCTCTCTATCCCTCCGCATAGCCGATTCTATTTTTGATACTCTATTAAAAAAGGCCAGCCATTTTTTGATCTGGCTGACCTGAAATTTCACTCCATATCCTCTTTTACTCGTCTCACATCTATGAAAAGGCCAAAAAATCGGGGTCAAAAACGGCCATTTTTTGCCCGATTTTTCCCTCGATTTTTCGCCAAAACCACTATATCTTGTGGTTTAACCCCTCTATTTTCCCTTCAAACCACAATTCCGCATCATTATTACCACCTCGACATTCCCCGTCCCCGGAAACATATCCACCGCACACACCTTCTCCACCTGATACCCTCTCTCCTGGAACACCGCCAGATCCCTCACCAGGCTCGTAGGCTTACAAGAAATATATACAATTCTTTTCACTCCATAGTCGATGATCTTTCCCAGCGCCTTCGGATGGATTCCGTCTCTCGGCGGGTCAAGAATAATCAAATCCGGTTTTTCACCGATATCATCGATTACCTTCAAAACGTCTCCTGCGATAAACTCGCAGTTATCCAGCCCGTTCATCCTCGCATTCTCCTTCGCGGCCTCCACGGCTTCTTCCACGATCTCTACTCCGACCACCTTTTTGGCGACCGGCGCGATCATCTGAGCGATGGTACCCGTCCCACTGTATAAGTCGAACACGACCATGTCTTTCGTATCACCAACATAGCTTCTCGCCTTATCGTACAGTACCTCGGCCCCCAGCGAATTCGTCTGGAAGAAAGAAAACGGAGATATCTTAAACTTTAACCCCAGCAGCTCCTCATAGAAATAGTCCTGTCCATACAGAATATCGGTCCTGTCATTCTTCACCGCATCGGACAGACTATCATTCCACGTATGAAGAATACCAACGATCCGGCCGCTTAACGGAAGGGAAAGCAGTAGCTCCGCAAATGGCTTCAAATCCGGATCCTCCTGGCTCGTCGTCACTAAATCCACCAGAATCTCCCCTGTCTTAACCGCGCGGCGCACCAGAAGGTGGCGTAAATAACCCGTATGCTGCATCTTTTTATAAAATCCCAGCCCCAGCTTCTCAAAATACTCTTTGGAGGCCTTTAAAATCTCACAAAAATCCGGATCCACGATCTGACACTCTGTGGTAGTCACCACATCATAAAAGCTTCCGCGCCGGTGCATCCCCAGTGCCATCGGACCGTCCTTAAACTCATCGCCGAATGAGAACTCCATCTTATTGCGGTATCCGCCGGACTGCGGACTTCCCAGAATCCCCTCAAACTCATAGGAATCACAGACGCTGTCCAGCAGGCTCTTAACCTGCTTTTCCTTTATCTCCAGCTGCTTCTCATAAGGGATCGTCTGGTAAATACAGCCGCCGCAGGCGCCGAAATGGACACACGGCTTTTCCGCGGTCTCCAGAGGTGACTTTTCCACCACCTCCACGATCTTTCCTTCCAGCCGTCCGCCCCGCTTCTTCGTAATCATCACGGACACCTTCTGTCCCGGAAGTGCGTGCTTCACTGTAATCTTTCCTGATTCCGTCACCAGTGTCCCTTTATCCGGAAAATCGAATTTCTCTATAATACCTTCATATATCTCGCCTTTTTTCACGTCATCTACTCCTGTTCTCGTTTATTCCCGCAAGCAACGAGCCAATCATCCAACACGTTCCTCACTGCCCTCATTCCTCACCACTCTCACTCGTCTCCACTCTTCATTCCCCACCACTCTTCACTCATCTCCACTCTCACTCCCCATCACTCTTCGTCCCTCACCACTCCCGCCCCGACAGCGTCAAAAAGCGTGTCTCAATCGCTGAGGCACGCTTCTTTTTTCTAAATGTCCTTCTTACTGTTCAGAACCCTCGCCCGGTGTATCGTCTTCGAAGAAATCATCATCGAAATCATCGTCGAAATCATCTTCAAAATCCTCTAAATAATCCGGTGTGAAGAAACGGTAAACCGCATACGCAATGCCGGCGACTGCCGCTACAGCACCAATGATGGCAAGTATCCATAGAATACAGTTTTTCTTCTTTTCGTCTTCTTCTCTCTTGTGCAGCAACTCGTTCAGTCTGCTTGAATTCACGAGTTCCTCTACTCTGTTCATAGCTTCTTTGCTCATCGTATCGAATCTGTTCATATCATCCACGTCCTTTCTGAGAGCCTATTCCATAAAAATATGCGGCAGAAACGAAATCTTTCTGTCTGTCGTTCTTATTATACCATCATCTTTATGCTTTTACTATCTTTTTTGATTATTTTTATTTATTTCGATTTTTAACCGTAATGCTTCAGATGGCTCACCTTCTTGACCTGAAAAGCCGATCAGATCGGTTTCAGCTTTGCAAAGGACGCAAACATCTTCTTGATCCCCGCCTTGTCAAAACAGACGGTTACCTCGTAGTCTTTTCCGCCATCCTTGATCTCCACCACATTTCCCTCGCCGAACTTTACATGGCGGACACGGTCGCCTTCCTTATAATCCAGAGCGCCGGATTTCTCTACGGTAAATGCCTTGCCAAACGCCGGTTTCTGAACCGGTGACGCAGTCTTTGACGCATAGGCATTGCTGCCCGGCCCGAAGCTGCTGACACCCGCAGCCTTATTTCCCCAGGTCGTCGGTCTCTGGCCGCCGGACGCACCGCCTCCGCTACCCGTTCCGCCGCTTCCGGAACTGCCCCAGGAGCTGCCGCCTCTGGCATTTCCGCCACCCTGGCCCCAGGGCAGGTCGCTGTCGTCAAAGTCCGAAGATTTCCGGAACGGGGAAAGCCTCGGTTCCAGCTTATCACATTCCAGCAAATCGGCCGGAATCTCTTCGACGAACCGGCTGGTCTTGGAGTAACGGGTTTCCCCGTTGATCATTCGCTGTTTAGCTCCCGTCAGCATCAGGAAATCCTGCGCCCTGGTAATTCCAACGTAGCAGAGACGCCGCTCTTCCTCGATCTCCTCCTTGTCATCCGAGGAGATCGACATCATACTCGGGAACAGTCCATCCTCCATACCACTTAGATACACCCGCGGGAACTCCAGTCCTTTTGCACTATGTAAGGTCATCAGCGTCACCCTGTTTTCCGAATCATCCATCCGGTCCACATCCGCGACCAATGCAACCTCCTCCAGGAATTCGGAGAGTGTTCCCTCGTCGTGCTCCCGCTCAAAACTGACCGCTTTGTTGATCAACTCCTCAATATTCTCTAAACGTGTCTGATACTCGATCTCGCCTTCCGCTTCCAGCTCTTTCTGGTATCCCGACTCATCCAGTACATCCTCAATCAGCTCCCGGATCGAGTAGTCCTCATAACGGATCCTCTCTCTGAAATCCTCGATCAGCGCCGTAAATTTAAGAATCTTATCTGCAGCCTTTCCAAGCCCCGGAACCGCCTGGGCACGGCAAAATGCGTCATAGATACTGAAATCATGCTCCGATGCAAATGCCTGGACCTTTCCCACGCTGGTGCCGCCGATCCCCCTCTTCGGAACATTGATAATACGAAGGGCCGACAGATCGTCCCTTCCGTTGTCAATCGTCTTCAAATAGGCCAGAATGTCCTTGATTTCCTTACGCTGATAGAAGTTTACGCCTCCCACCATGCGGTACGGCACATTGCGCTGAAGACATTTTTCCTCGATCAGACGGGACTGGGCATTAGTCCGGTAAAGAACCGCGCAGTCCTGATAGCCGCATTCGCTGTTCTGAATATCGCGCACGATGGCGTCTGCTTCCTCCGCTGCCGTCTCAAACTGCTTATACTGCACCAGAGGCCCTTCCTCGTTAGCCGTCCACAGCGTCTTGGACTTTCTCCCCCGGTTGTGGCGGATCACCTCGTTGGCCGCATTTAGGATATTCTGGCTGGACCGGTAATTCTGTTCCAGCTTAATCACCGAAGCCCCCGGATACGACTTCTCAAAGTTCAAAATATTCCCAATATTGGCTCCCCGGAACTTATAGATGGACTGGTCATCATCACCTACCACACAAAGATTTCTGTACTTACCGGCCAGAAGACTCACCAGCTTAAACTGTGCAGTATTCGTATCCTGATACTCATCCACCATGATATATTTAAAACGCTCCTGGTAATAATCCAGGACCTCCGGATTATTCTGAAACAGCTCCACCGTCTTCATGATCAGATCATCGAAATCCAGCACATTATTCTTCTTAAGCTGGCTCTGATACTCCTTATAAATCTGAGCCACCTTCTTCTGACGGAAATCGCCTCCCGCATTCAGTTCAAACTCCGCAGCCGTCACCAGTTCATTCTTAGCTGTCGATATAAAGCCCAGCATAGCCCTGTCTTTATAAAGCTTCGGATCGATCTCCAGCGTCTTTAACACCTGCCGCATCAGAGTCCTCTGGTCATCTGAATCATAAATAGTAAAATTCGTCGTATATCCAAGGCTCTCAATATGGCGTCTTAAGATTCTTACGCAGGAAGAGTGGAACGTACTCACCCAGATGCTCTCCGCTCCGAATCCCACGATCTTATCCACACGCTCTCTCATCTCTCCAGCCGCTTTGTTGGTAAAGGTAATCGCCAGGATATTCCACGGATTTACCCCCTTCTCCTCGATCAGATAGGCGATTCGATGGGTCAGCACCCTGGTTTTTCCCGAGCCGGCTCCAGCCAGCACAAGAAGCGGTCCTTCCGTATGGAATACCGCTTCTCTCTGTACTTCATTCAATGTATCGTAAATGCTCATAAACGTGTACCGTCATTTCCTTTCGTCAACCTGTTATTTCGATTCCCAGATATTTTTTGATATCCTCAAGCTGTTCCGTCGCAAGACGGCGCCCGTCTTCGTAGAGTGCTTCCAGCTTCTTTCTGTCCTGTTCCGTTCTCGACACGGTCACCGGTTTGTCGGGACGGATCACGTAGATTCTGCCCGCCTTTTCCAGTTCATCGATCTCTTCCTGCATCCGGTTGTACCGTTCCGGCGCCTCCTCCAGAGCCTTCAGAAGCCGGGGCAGCGGTTTAAAATACCGTTCATACGCCCGTCTCGTCCATTTATCCACAGGCTTTTTCCTGTAGCCCCGATTCCTGGTCAGTATGACAATTACCTTTTCATATCCCTCATCGATAGCTCTCTGATAGGCGATCGGCATAGAACAGCCGCCGTCCAGATATTTCTTCCCTCCCACGTCGATCATACGCGACATAATAGGAAGGCTGCTGGAGGCCTTCACCGCCTCTATGAAATTCTCGCACTCCCCTTTTCCGAAATATTCCGGTTTTCCCGTCTTACAGCGGGTAGCAACCACCTCAAACCGCTGCTTCGACGCCTCAAAAGCCTCAAAATCAAATGGAATCAGCGTCTCGCTCAATTCCCCAAACAGAAAATCAAAATTAAAGATCGAACGGTTTTTCACCATACTGCGAAAACTCATAAACCGTTTATCATTTACATAATCTAAATCTACCCGGATCGTTCTTCCGATCTGTTTGCTGATATAGCTCATTCCGCACATGGATCCCGCAGAAACGCCATTCACATAGGACATCTCGATCCCCTGTTCCATAAATACATCCAGCACGCCAGCCGAAAATACTCCTCGCAGAGAACCTCCTTCCAGTACTAATGCTCCTTCTGTCATGTCATTCACCTCGCATCCTATTTTATTGCATTTCCTCCCGCGGGTCAATCCCTTTATGAAAAAGCCAGCCAATCTCTCCATTTACAGACCTTCCGCACTTTACAAAACCAGTCTACAGAAACTGGCTCTGATACAGCTGATAATAAGCCCCTCTCTTCTCCATCAGCTCCTCATGGCTTCCTGCCTCCATGATATTGCCCTGGTCGATGACGAAAATCCGGTCGGCCTTTCTTATAGTAGAAAGGCGATGGGCAATGACAAAGGACGTACGCCCTTTTAAGAGCGCCTCGATGCCCTTCTGCACCAGCAGCTCCGTGTGAGTGTCGATGCTGGAGGTGGCCTCATCCAGAATCAGGATGCCCGGCTTCGACAGCATGGTTCTGGCAAATGCCAGCAGCTGCCGCTGGCCGATGGAGAGCCGTGCTCCCCTCTCACTGATCTCGGTGTCATAGCCGTGCTCCAGCTTCATGATGAAGTCATGGGCGTTCACCGCCTTGGCGGCTTCGATCATTTCCTCGTCCGTGGCATCCAGGCGGCCGTATTTAATGTTATAATTAATGGTACCGGAAAACAGGAAATTGTCCTGTGTCATGATCCCCATCTGGCTTCTCAGACTCTTCAGCGTCACCTTCCTGATATCGCAGCCGTCAATCAGTACCCGCCCGTCTGTCGCCTCGTAAAAACGGCTGAGCAGGTTCACAATCGTCGTCTTGCCCGCTCCCGTGGGGCCTACCAGCGCGATGGTCTCCCCCTGGCGTATATGGAAGTTTACATCCTTAAGGATCATGCGTTCCGGCTCATCATCATACGCGAAGGAAACGTGTTCAAAATCCACTGTCCCCTCAATATCCGGCAGTTCCTCCGCTCCCTCACAGTCACGGATTCCCGCTTCCGTATCGATGATGTCGAAAATACGCTCCGCCGCCGATATGTTGGTTGTCAGCTTATTATAAAAATTGGCAAGGTTCCGGATCGGACTCCAGAACATGGCAATATAGGTAGAAAACGCGAGAAATGTACCGATGCCGACCTCGCCCACACCGATGATGCGGATGCCGATAAAATACAGCAGAAATCCGCCGAGCCCCCAGGTAATCTCCACCACCGGGCCGAATCCGTCCGCCACAACAACGGCGTCGATAAATGCCTGGTAATGCTGCTTAACCAGATCGTAAAACACGGCTCTCGTCTCCCGCTCTGCCGCAAAGCTCTGAATCACCCTGATACCGGAAAGATCCTCATGCACGTAGGCATTTAAATTAGAAGTCTTTTTTCTGTAGATCTGCCACCGCTTATGGGCCGTCGTCTCAATGACCAGCATTCCCACTACCAGAATCGGCAGGGTCAGCAAGGCCGCCATGGCCAGCCGGTAGTTCTTGATCAGCATGATGACCGCGACGCAGACCACGGTAATCAGGTCCGGAATCAGCTGAGTCACGCTGTCTGACAGCACATCCTTTAAGGAATTCACATCGCCGATAATTCTGGCCAGTATTTTCCCGGTGGGGCGGCTGTCGAAAAATCCGAAGCTCAGCGTCTGAATATGGCGGTACAGCTCATCTCTGATATTTAGAAGGACCTGGTTTGACACGTCCGACATGATATACATACGAATCTTGGTCCCCGCCAGGAAAAAGAGAAACATGACCACGGCCAGAGCCCCCAGCTTCAGAAGTCCCTTCACATCTCCGGACGCCACACAGACGTTGATGGCATACTCCATCATAATGGGCGTCGCCATGCTGATGGCAATGGTTCCGGCCATAATGAGAAGCACTACCGATATTTGCTTTTTATAGACCAGAAGGTACTTAAACAACCGGATGAGCGTATCCTTTTTCAGTACTTCCTTCTGTTCTTCGTCGATTCTGCTTGTATTTACTGACATGACTGCTCCTCCTCTCCATATTGTACCTGATAAGTCCTGTAATACTGCCCCTTTTTCGCCATCAGCTCCTCGTGGGTGCCGCGTTCTATGATTCTTCCGCCTTCCAGAATCAGGATTTCATCCGCATGGCGGACGGCAGAAATCCGGTGGGCGATGATGATCTTGGAACTGTCCTTCTGCATCTTTAAGCGGCGCTCAATCTCCTTCTCTGTCTCCATATCGAGTGCCGACGTGGAGTCATCGAGAATCAGAAGCGGCGTTCTCTTTGCGATCGCCCTGGCAATACTGATTCTCTGCTTCTGACCGCCGGAAAGTCCGACGCCCCGCTCTCCAATCACGGTATCGTACTTTTCTCCCAGATTCATAATAAAATCATGGGCCTCCGCACAGATGGACGCTTCCTCCACGCTCTCCCACTCGGTTGCGTCCCGGTTTCCCGTCTTAATATTGTCCGTGATCGTGTCAGAAAACAGGAATACATCCTGCATAACCACCGTGGTCTGGCTCCTTAAAAGGGTCAGTGGCAGCTTCCGGATATCGATGCCGTCCAGCAGAACTTCTCCGTTTGTCACGTCGTAGAATCTCTGGGTTAAATTGACGATGGAGGTCTTTCCGGAACCGGTCACCCCCATGATTCCCAGCGTCTTTCCCTTCGGCAGGGTAAAATCGATGTCTGTCAGAATCCTCGAACCGTATAAATCAAAATCCACATGCTTGAACTGAAGCTCTCCCTCGATCTTTTCAGGAATCACAGGCGCCTCCGGTTCCTTGATATCCGGCTTCTGGGCCATGATCCGTTTGATCTTCTTATTGGAAGCCATGGCCGCAGCAAAATCATTGCTGAGCCATCCAACCATCTCCATCGGCCAGATAATATTGTTGGCGTACTCCGAAAATGCGCCCAGTTCTCCGATGGTGATCCGTTTCTGAATAACCATGATGCCGCCGACTACGATGATCGCCATCAGCATCACCTTGGAAAGAAAGGAGACGTTAGGCTGATACTTTACGATCAGCTTCGCCTGCTCCATATTTAAATCGTAATACCGCTTGTTATGGCGTTTGAACCGGTCAATCTCGTAATCTTCTCTTGCAAACGCCTTCACGGTCCGCACACCCGCTAAATTCTCCTGGGCCACGGTATTGAGCTCCGCCGTCTGCTCACTGATCTTGTCGTAGACCTGGCCAAGACCATTCTCCATCTTTAAGCCGTACCAGGCGATTACCGGCATAACGAGCAGCGGAATCACCGTCAGCACCGGGCTTAAGCGGAACATGCAGGTCATGATAATCACTGTGTGAATGGTACATTCGATGATCAGCATTCCGACAAATCCCATGGCATTCCAGATTCGGTCCACATCGTCCTTGACACGCGCCATCAGCTCACCGGTGTTATGGCTGTCGAAATATCCCATGGACAGCGTCTGGATATGGTCGAAAAGATCCTTTCTCAGGCTGCTCCCGATACCCGACGCCGAATAATCAAAGATAAATTCCTTCATGTACTGGAAAATGGCTCTTCCAAGGCCGATTCCCAGAAGCCCCAGCAGCAGGCGCATGAGCATCTCCATCTTTCCGCCGACGATGACATCGTCAATGATGTGTCTCGTTATCTGAGGCGACGCCGCATCCAGCAGAATGCTCACTACCATGGCCGCTATGGCCACCACATACAGGATCCCGTACTTTTTTACATACTTCCCTAAATTCCTCATGTTGCTCCCCCTTTGTCTATACTGTGCCATATCAAGTCAATCGCAGTCCTGGAACGTGTTAAAAACTGCCCGGTCTGCGAATTACCTCAAAAAACAGGAAAAAGCCGTCAAAAACAGCAAATTGCGGCTTTTGACGGCTTTCCACCATAAAAATAACCGCAGTCCAGTTCAGACTGCGGCATAGTTACTCAAATTCAGATAGCAAACTGACTTCCATACGAAATAATGGCTGATCAGAGACCGAATTCTTTCCTGAGGCAGACTGACTGATTGTTATTGTTTATAATTCCACTGCTAATTGTACGAGATTTCATATTTCTGCCTCCTTTTCCTTTAATCGGTAATCTAGATACTAGAATACTGCCACTTTTCCGTTCTGTCAAGCACTTTCTGTTTTTCATGATCAGCTCTCAATATTCCAGTACAACTTCAATCCTGTCTTTCCCGCGGTTGTAATAGTAAACCTTCTCAGACAAAAAGTCGTCATCCGACGGCATCTCCCTGTTGAGATCCTTTAAACTCTCCCGTATCGTCTCCGGATACACCTTTTCACAGTTATGGATCGCTGCCTCGTGCATGCTGGTAAACGCGATGTACAAATCGTTCCCCATCATTTCTCCCAGCCGCTTCGCCACGCCGGGCAGAAAGATGGCCACCGCTCCGTTGATCTGGCTCTTAGTCGTGACGAACGTAGCGCAGGCGCCGCCATCCATCCGGACGCAGCTATCCCGTTCCATAAAAATACCGTAGTCCTCATCCTCAAACCGTTCGACGTCGAGCCAGTTGAAGAGACGCGGCGGAAACAGCCTGTATGTATTCTCCATGGCGTCCTTCATCACCTGTTCCCGGCTCCTGTTCCATCCGTCAAATACCACCTTCGGCACCATGGAGCTCGTGTACAGTCCGCTGAAATTCCCGATGCTCACATAGAGTGTCAGCGCAATATCCCCCGTCACCTCGCAAACGCCTTCTTTCAGCTTCTCCGCATTCTTCTCATAGTTCAGAGGGCGGATGACCAGATACTCCCGAATGGACTCATAGTCCTCCATATGCCCCAGCGGACTGCTCTTCTCAATCTCCCTGCATCGTTCCAGACAGTCGGAAGCCTCTGACAGCAGCTCCTCCATGGTTTTCCCCAGCCGGAAATCCTGGTAGATCTCCGTCATATGGAACCGCTGGATATGGATCCCGGGACCGTCCCCTCTCAACTCCACCACCAGTAAATCCTCCGGTTCTTCTTCCTCACCATCTTTTTGCAGCGTAACCTTCGCGCCCCACTCCTCTGTCATCAGAATCAGAAACGCCTGAAACTGCTCCACAAACTCCAAATACTCTTTTGTTTCTCTCTCTTTTTTCATCGTGCATTGCCCTTCTCTTTCTTAAATTTCCTGTAATCATGAGAATTTCATGGATTAAAGGATTTGTAAGGGAATTTAAAAATGCCCGGCATTTCGTGGAAATACGCGCAGCCCTCCACCATCAGGAATGCGGGAAAACGCGCAACCGTATGATTCTATCTTTTATTATACGTTTTAAGCGTGAAAATTACAATACTGGAAACAGATTGCCGAACCGGCAGAACAGAATCAGAACTTCAGAATGATATTATTATAAACCGGAACTCCGGCTCTGTCAATGGCAACCGGCTCCTGCACCCCTATATTTTTCTTACAGTTCACGGCCCTGTCAGCCCCTGAACTGCAGCCCGCTTTCGACAGGCTTCGTCATATCAGACGGCCGGCGCGTTCCCCGCGGCCGGCCGTCTGTCACTGCTGTCTAATCTCTCTCAATTCTAATCTCTCCCAATTACAAAACTGAAAGTAATGTCGTGTTCACCGCTTACGCAGTATTCCGGATAAACCGGCGCGCCCCAGCTGTCATCTCCGCCGACGCCCCGCATGGCCGCCAGGATCGTTACGACCGTATACCGCGGCTGCGGCAGTTCCTCCAGGTGAGCGGCATGCTCCAGCTCCTCCGCCGTATAAGGAAGAACCGATCCCTCAAAAGGACGTCCCTGCGCGGTAAACCGAATGCTGTGTCCCGCTCCGTCCGTCACCTTCATCCATCGGATTCCGGTGCGGTTTCCGCATTCCTGCGGAACGAGATAGCGCGATACGCTGTTCGCCGCCGTATCCTTAAAGATTCCGAGGCGTGCGCCTGCGTTTCTGTCACGGTAATTCTCCTCCGGTCCCCGGCCGTACCACTCGAAATCACCACCCGTTCCGCTGATGCGGAATCTCATGCCGAACAGCGGCAGCTCCGGCAGTCCTTCCCGTCCGAAGTAGTGAGCCGTGGTTTTAATCCGGCCTTCTCTGTCCACCTCGTAAACGACCTCCGTCACAGTCTCAGGAATCGTTGGCAGGCGGTAGGTATAGGCGACACGAACGCTGTCTTCCCCTTCTTCCACCACGCAGGTTTTGCTGTCGTAAAGCGGAAAGCTTCCGGCGCCGTACCAGGCGGCGCTGGATACGGAGAATTTATTGCCTTTGTCGTTATCCGTAGTCGCTCTCCAGTACACAGGCATGGGAATCTTCCCAATCCACTCCCGTCCGTCATAGACGAGGGATACAATGCCGCCCTCCTGCTTCGAGAATATTATGTGGAATCCATTTCCCTTCACGCCAATATTTACATCACCGTGAATAACAGTGAACGGAAGGCGGTCGTTATCAGTGTGACACTCTTCAACGAAGTTCTTACCAACACAAGTCTCACCAACACGGTCCGCACCAGCACCAGCAGCGCCAGCATCAGCACCACCAGCAGCGCCAGCATCAGCACCGACAGCTCCAGCACCGACAGCTCCAATCACCCGGCAGCTTTCCCCGAAAGCCGTCTCATACCCGGCATCAGCCCACAGCTCCGCTCTCTTTTTCACTGCGGACACCTGATACACATACTCTCCCGGCTCTGTAAATGCAGGAGCCGGCACGCTCACATACTCCCGCTCTCCCGGATTTACCCGGGCACAGAATCTCTCCGTATGGACGGGTTCGCCATTCCTTAAAGCAAGCCAGATGAATTCTAAGTCGGAAGTGTCGGTAAACAGTCTCCTGTTTTCGATCTCCACACCGCAGGCATCCGGAATCAGCCTCAGATCCTGATAGAGGAACTTCACTTCCTGCGCCTTCGGCGAAATGGTTCTGTCCGCGTAGACGATTCCATTGCCGCAGAAATTATAATCAGTCGGCCGGTCGTCAAAGTCCCCGCCGTAGGCCATATGCAGGACGCCGTCCTCGTCGGCCTTCATCAGAGCCTGATCCACATAATCCCAGATGAAACCGCCCTGATACATGGGATACCGGTCCTCCAGTGAGGTGTATTTCTCCATGCCGCCCAGAGAATTGCCCATGGCGTGCATATACTCACACAGGATAAACGGCTTCTCCGGTTCCTGGTTTAAATACTCCTCCACCTCCGCAGGCTTTGCGTACATGCGGCTCTCCATATCGCTGGTCTCATTAAATTCCCGGTTCCAGAAGACGCCCTCATAGTGAACCAGTCTGGACGGATCCCTCTCCTTGAAATACTTCGACATGGCGAGGATATCTTCGCCCGCGTACGATTCATTTCCACAGGACCAGATCAGTACGGACGCGTGATTCTTATCCCGCTCCAGCATGGACTTTGCGCGGTCCACCACGCATTCCTTCCACTCCGGAAGGCTTCCCGGCACGTTCCAGGAAGGTTCGCAGGCCCCCATCTTCTGCCAGGAGCCATGGCTCTCCAGATTCGCCTCGTCGATCAGATAGATCCCGTACTCATCGCAGAGCTCATACCATCTCGACTGGTTGGGATAGTGGCAGGTACGGACCGCATTGATGTTGTGGCGCTTCATAAAGCGGATATCCCAGATCATGTCTTCTTCCGTGACGGCGCGTCCTCTTTGCACATCGAACTCATGACGGTTGATTCCGCGGAACACGATTCGTTTCCCGTTTAAGCACATGAGGCGGTCTTTCATCTCGAAGCGGCGGAAACCGAGTTTCTGGGGAACGATCTCCACGATCCCTCCGTTTTCGTCATACAGAATGACGGTCAGCGTATAGAGATAAGCATCTTCCCCGCTCCACAGATGAACCTCCGGCACCCTGCCCGCAAAAAATGTGTTCTCTCCGGCAGGCATGCGTTCCCAGACAGCGGCGGTATTCCCTTCCCGGTCGGTCAGCATGGCCGATACACTGCCCTTCGTGTTTCCTTCCAGCGTTAAATCCACCGTGAGTTCTCCGTTCTTTAAGTCCTCCTGGACGCCTGGGCGGACAAAGATGTCCCGCACATGGCATTCCGGCACCGCGTAAAGATACACATCCCGGAAAATACCGGAGAACCGGAAGAAATCCTGATCCTCGATCCAGCTGGCGCTGCTTCTCTTATAGACCTCCACCGCCAGACGGTTGACCCCATCCTTTACGAAATCCGTGATTTCAAATTCGGAGGGCGTAAAGGAATCCTCGGAATAGCCGGCGAAGCGGCCGTTTACCCATACGTAAAAGGCACTCTCCACCCCCTGAAAGGACAGAAACAGCCTCTTATTCTTCAGGGCCGCGTCCGTCTCAAACTCCTTCACATAGCTTCCAACAGGATTATCATCCCAGTCCACGTGGGGAGGCCGCAGCTCCGAGTGACCCTCCCACGGATACATCGTATTAATATACTGACATTTTCCATATCCCTGCAGCTCTATATGGCCGGGGACCGTGATTTCTCCAAAATCACCGAGACTTCTCTCAGGCAGATAAAAATCCTTTTTCCGCTGCTCCGGCTTCGGGGCATAGGAAAATTTCCACGTTCCGTTTAGGGACTGACGCAGCTTCATGATGCCGCTGTCCGCCTCCTCCCTGCTCTCATAGAACCGGTGGTCGGAATGCGCCTCCAGACGGTTTACCGCAAACACCTCCGGATTTTCAAGCCAGGTTAAATCGGCATGATAGTGATCCATAAGTACATCCTCCTTTTTCACGTCTATTATAGGGCCGTCCGGCAAAAGAATCCATCTCTTTTTTTACGATTTTCTGCACTTTCTTACTCTTTGACAGCACCGGCCGCAATTCCTGCCAGGATGTATTTCTGGAAGAATAAATAAATCACGATCGTCGGCAGCATAATGATGATGATTCCTGCCGCCAGATTCTGCCAGGACCCCTGCTGCGCGTTGGCATAATTCATCAGGAACGTGGTCAGCGTCCGCAGCTTGTTTTTCGGCATATAGAGGTATGGAATGTACATGTCGTTGATGATGGTGATTGCCTTGATGATCACGACCGTAGCTGTGGCCGGAGCCAGCAGTGGGAAGATAATTCTCGTAAACAGGCCGAAATACGAACAGCCATCCAGCAGGGCGCTCTCATCTAAGGATACGGGAAGCGTGGAGATGAACTGGCGGTAAATGTAAAGCTGCATCAGGTCTGAAGCCACATAGATGACGATCGGCGCTCCCAGCGTGTTATACAGCCCCAGGCCGTTGATGATCTTGAAACGGGCGATCTCCGTGACGAAGCTTGGAATCAGCATCCCCAGGAAAAACAGGCTCATGATCAGATTTTTGAACCGGAATTGAAACCGTTCTAGAATAAACGCCGTAATCGTACCAAACAATACGTTGAAAAAAATACTGAAAACGAGTATGATTCCCGTATTTTTAAAGCCAATCAACAGGTATTTGTCCCCCAGAACCTTCCGGAAATTATCCGTGGTCACACGGCTGAACGGAGGCAGTAGCAAGGGAGACGTATTGACCATATCCGCCTTCGTCTTAAACGCGGCAAACAGGGTTAAAAGGATCGGCGCCAGCACGATGGATACCATGCAGAGGCAGATCACCTGTTTTACAATTTGCTGCAGTGTACGCTGTTTCATCCTTTCTTCCCTCCTTTTAAAACGACTCCGTGGATAATCTTATTCTGAACCACGTAAATGACGACGATCATGATCATGATAGCCACCGCCATGGTGGATGCCAGACCGAAGTTGCTGTATTTGAACGCCGTATCGATGGTATAGAGTGTGAAGGTCGAAGACGCATATCCCGGGCCGCCGCTGGTCATGACGTAAGGAATATCGAATACCTGAAGCGCGCCGCGGATATTGTCAAACAGGACGAAATCCACCATCAGCATAATGGCAGGTATCTGAATATATTTGAACATCTGCCATGCGCTCGCTCCGTCGACTCTGGCCGCCTCCTGAACATCCTGGGGAAGGGACTGGAGCGCCGCCATGAACAGGATCACGTGATAGCCGGAAAAACGCCATAAGGACACTCCCGCCAGGACAAAGTTCACGATCTTCGGATCGGAGAGCCAGTTTCTGATCAGCGGTTCTAAGTGAAACAGGGTGAGTATCTCATCGAAGGCTCCGTTGATCGGTGAAAAGAAGTAGGAAAATGCGTAGGAAATCGCCACGCCGTTGATGATATAAGGCATGAAGACCATGGTCTTATAGAATTTTGAGGCGCGGAGCTTTGAGGTCAGAAGGACGGCAAACATCAGCTCAACGGGGATAAAGAGCAGATGTCCAAAGAAATAGACCGCGTTGTTTCTAAGTGACTGCCAGAGATCCTTGTTTTTCAGCATATCAAAATAGTTGCCGATGCCGATATAATCGTATGTCTTCGAATAGCCGTCCCAGTTGGTGAAGCTCATTCGGATCAGATCGAAGGCCGGAACCACCACGAAGCCGATAAGCAGGGCCATGGGGATTACCAGGGAACTGATGATAAATATCTTTTTCTGTCTTTCCAGTGAATTCATAACTACCTCCCGGATTGTATTGATTTTACGGAATTTGGGGTATAAAAAGGATGGGGCGTCTGTACGAAAACCCCATCCCCTGTTACAGAGTCTTATTTAATTCCAAGTTTTGTTCTTGCTTCCGCCCATTTTGTATTTAAAGTATCGAGTTCTGTCTTTAAATCAAAACCTTCCGTAAACATCTGAGCTCCCAGCTTCTTGTAATCGAAAGCGATCTCATTCTGAATTGCCTGGAAATCATCTCCGCCGCCGTCGTACATAACCAGTTCCATGTCTGGCTGCAGCGCGTCTGCTTCTGCCAGGATCGGATCTTTTTCCTTCGGGAAATTCGTCATGGAGGAGGCGCTGGTTACGTAGCTTATGTATCCCGGATACCAGTCTTCACTGTAGAACCACTCCACAAATGCCTTTGCCAGCTCCGGATTCTTGCTGTGAGTCGTCACGCCCATGAAGGAGTCGCCCTGTACGATCACGCGGAACGGATCATCGGTGGTATTTCTGACCGGAAGATAGAAGGTTCCCAGCTCGGAGTAGTCGTCCGTACCGGTCTGAATGTTCTGTAAGCCCCAGTCTCCAAGAGCCAGGATCGCCGCTTTCTTCTGTGCGAAGAGCGCCGTCACCTGATCGTTGCCCATACCAAGAGGATCTTTTCCAAATACATTCATATGGAAGAGTTCATTAACCTTTGTGTAAGCCTTGTTGATATCCGAGCCCTCTGAAAACGGTGTGTCAGTCTTTGCCATATCGTTCCAGTTCTGGCCGTTGCCGCCCTCTAATGCAGGCATAAATTCCATATAAGGGTAATCCGGCCATTCATCCTTCGCTCCCAGGGCGATCGCCATGAAATCCGGGTTTTCTTTTCCGTAGTAATCCTGAAGTGTCTGAGCCGTCTGCTCGAATTCACTCCATGTCGTCGGCACCGTCACACCGGCTTCCTTAAACATGTCTTTCCAATAAAATACGTATTCGTAACCGGCTGTCATCGGAACGCCCAGGATCTTGCCGTCCATGGCATAGCCTGCCGCCAGCTCATTGTTCTTCGCCGCGTCCAGATCCGATAAATCAACCAGATAATCTTTGAATCTCGATAAGGTAAATGGCTTGTTGAACATTACGTCCGGAAGCTGGTTAGCAGAAGTACGCATCTTCATGGCGTTCCAGTACTCGGAATCGTCCTTGATCTTCTCTACTTCGATTTCCGCATCCGGATACTTCTCCTGGAACTTGCCGACCATGTCGTTCTGATCAATGTAGTCCATCAGGTTGTTGTCCCAGATAGCAAATACAAGGCTTCCCTTTAAATCTGCCTTGGCCGCCTCCGTCTCAGGAGCCGCCGTTGTATCCGCCTGTCCGCCTGCTGCCGTTGTCGTGTCGGCTGCCGGTGCCTTTTCTGTCTCTTTCGAGGACGCAGTGGAACAGCCTGTCGCTGATCCCACCACCATAGCCGCGCAAAGTCCTAATGCCGCAATCTGTTTCTTCATGTTTCTTACCTCCCTTAGTTGATGGTTCCAGTCTACCATTTTCTTCCACGCATCTCCATGAACTAAGGTTTGAAAACTTGATATATCGTTAGGTCTTTATTTTCGGTAAGCGCCCGGGCTGACCTGACAGATCTTTTTAAATACCCTTGTAAAATGTTCCACACTGTTGTACCCCACGCTCTGGCTGATCTCATAAATTTTCAAATCGGTCTGCTCCATCAGCTCCCTGGCCTTCCGGATCCGCACCTCCGTTAAGTAGTTGCTGAAGGTCATCCCCTCCTCCTTCGTAAATCTGGAACTGAAGTATTTCTCATTTAAGCCCACATACCCGGCCACGCTTCCCAGCGTCAGCTCCGGGTTGGCGTAGTTATCCATAATAAAACGCTTCGCCCGGCTCATCATATCCGCCTGACGGCGGTCGTTCTGATGGGCCGCGTAATCCATCACCCACCGGAAATAATTGTTGAGCCACAGCTCCAGACTCCCCATCTCCTCGAGGCGTCCGATCTTCTCGTAATAGTTCACCTTTTCCGCAAACAGCGCGCCGATATCGTCATGGCTCTCGTTCAGGATCCAGGCCAGATTACAGAAGAGATAGAGAAGCTCCTGCTTTGCCGAGGAAAGCCCGCTCCGGTAGAACGCCGCAATAAGCTTCTGCTTCTCCTCCGAAACCGCCATCTCATCCGCGGTCAACAGCCCCACCGTCAGACGTTTATACCGTACGAAGGCGTCCTTTGCCGCCAGATAATCCACGCTTCCCCTCTCCCACGGGCTGCACACCGCGGCCTTGCCCTTCAGCCAGTGAAGGGAGAGCCATCCGCCTGCTTCCTCAAACCTGGCGAGGAAATCTCCCGCCCCATTTCCCTTCGTACTGATGCCCGCGGAGACAGGAAGGTTTAAGAAATTATTCCAGACACTGCACAGCTGCCTGCATGTGGAGACCACATTGTCCTGGTACTGGGCGCCATCGGAGATCCGGTAGAGCATTACATAGCGGGAGGGTGAAATCGTCCCCAGCACACACCGGGAAGCGACACGCGGAATCTGAGCCGCAAACTCCAGCAGGGGCCTGATCAGTTCTCCCTCAAAGTCGCCGGCAAATCTCCCGGCATGCTTCTGAAATTCATCGATCTCAAACTGCACCACCAGGTACTCTCCATCAAAAAATAATTCATCCAGCTCGCATTTTCCCATGGCCATGGCGCTCAGGCGTTCGGAGTCGGATATCGTTTCCCTGCTTTCTTCCGCTCCGGGCTGTCTACCGGCCTCGTCTTCACTCTCCCATTCCCCGCTCAGTCCTTCCAACATATTTTTCAGCAGTTCCCCGTTTAAGTCGGCCTTGAGCAGATAATCGCAGGCGCCGAGACGGAAGGCATCCCGAACCAGCTTGAAGTCATCGTATCCGCTGAGCACCAGAACCTTCGGCATAACCTCAAAACGGCTGACCGCCTCCAAAAGTCCGATTCCGTCGAGAACCGGCATCTTCATATCGCTGATGATTAAATCCACGGTGTGATCCTTTAAATATGCCAGCGCCGCCTCACCATGGATAGCGTCCGCCACAATCTGAAAGCCCATCTCCTCCCAGTTAATGAGAGAACGAAGGGTGATTCGGATGATGGTGTCATCGTCTACTATTAGTACCTTCCTCATATATGCTCCTCCTTCGTCTCCGCCGGCATACGCAGCACCGTCTCCGTATACTTTCCGACCTCACTCCGGATCTTCAACGCGCATTCTTCTCCGTAATTTAAAACGAGGCGTGTGTTGACATTGGTCACTCCGATGCTCACATAATCTTCATTTCCCGCAGATTCGTTTGAAAGAAGCCGGCGGATCTCCTTCTCCGTCATTCCCTTTCCGTTGTCACGGACCGTTACGTACAGATATGTGTCCTCGAGACGGGCCTTCACCGTAATCAGCCCCAGCTCCTCTTCCAGTCCGGAGAAGCCGTGAACGATGGAATTCTCCACAATCGGCTGGAGAATCAGCCTCGGAACCATGCACGCACCGCAATTCTCCCCGATCTCGTATTCGATCTCGAAGCCGTCGGAGTACCGGATCTTCATGAGGTAGATAAAGCCGTCCAGCACCTCCAGTTCCTCGTTTAAGGTATAGAAACCGACATTGCTCCGGAACGAGCAGGACAGAATCTTAATTAACGCCTCCGCCATCCTGGCGATCGCCTCATATCTGGAGACCTGCGCGATAAAGCGGATAGAATTTAACGAATTTACCAGGAAATGAGGGTTGATCTGCGACTGCAGCGCCCGGATCTCCGCCTCGTGCTTCTTCTGCTGTTCCTCCTCATTCTCCTGAATCAGCTGCTTCAGCCGCCTCGTCATGCGGTTGAAGGAATGGATCATGACACGCAGCTCAGCCTGTCCTACAGGCACCACATGGACATCCAGCCTGCCCTCTTCCACCAGCCTCATTCCTTCCACCGTGTTGTGGATAGGGTCAATAATATTCTTTAAAAAGTAACTGGAAAATATATAGAACAGTCCAAACAGAACGACCGTTACCGCCACGATCGCCGCGGCGGTCCGGTTGAAATCCCGTGTCAGCAGTTCGGAATCGACCACGCTGACAGCGAGGAGTCCCGTTACCGGCTCCTCTGAAATGACGTAAACGTAATTTTTTCCGTCCAGTTTATGGTGCAGCTCCGTCTCTCCTCCAGAAACAATCTCCGGAATAAAGAAGCGCATGCCGTCGTCCACATCAAAGACCGGCGTTCCGTCGGGATTTAAGAGCATGGTAATTCCCAGAAGCTTCTCTTTGTTGTATTCCTTAATTAAGTTCCCTGTCTGAGAGGAGACGAACAGGGCGGTCATCTCCACCACATTATCGCGGTCCACATCGATCCCGGGGGAAAGGCCAGCCACAATGGTCAGCGTATGGGCCTTTCTGGAGGTGGCCACGTTTCTGTCGTAGAAGCCGACCTTTACCATGTTCTTATCGTTCAAGGCCTGCTGATACCAGTCCGACGCTTTGATCTCCTCATCCGGAAGAATGATATCGTCCTTCATATAGGTAGATCCCCCATCCTTCATATAAAAGATGGCGGACAGAATATCCTGCACCGGAACCATGGCAAAATTAAAAGATTCCGACAGCATAAGCGTCGCGCTGTACCGCTTCGTAAAGTCCTGCGTATCGGTCATCGCCGCTATTTTCATGATTTCGTTGTCATTGACATAGACAAAATGGGACAGCCGCAGGGAGACGTCCTTCACCTCGCCGCCCAGTGTGGCAATGATATTGTCCTGGGCGCGCTTAATGCTGCGGGTCGCGGAATCGACCATCATCGTGCGGATGATGGCGCTGGAAATGATGATGATAAGCAGAATGGGGATGACAATGAGGGCCAGAAACGTGTGATAATAAGAAGCCTTTAAATTCTTCTTTTTATTCAGCCACATCATGTCCCGCCCTCCGGTTCTGCCATTTTTTGTAAATAGTATTTCATATTATACAATACGGAAATCATAAAATCAATAAAATGGTTCGTATTTATACGCCTTCTTCCGTATCATGTTATACTCGATTACCTCCGTGTCAACGTAGGTATGAGAATAGACAAACGGCGTATCCGTCTTATCATAATTAATGCCCTTCAGAAGAAGAAATGGGTGACACTCCTCCCCGCTTAAACCGGCCGGCCCGTTGATCTCCGGAAACTGCCGGTTGGTCACAGTCTGGATTCTCATGGTATCCCACATCGCCTTCCTTCCCTTGTACCGGTAAAGATAATCGAATATGGACAGCTCCGGGTTAAAGAAGCTCTGCATCTGCTCCCTGGTAAGCTGCTCCTTCGGGAAATGATCGATACAGTACATGGAAAACCTGTCCTCCGCGAAAAATGTCTTCTTTACGGCAACCATGGTCTCCCCCAAAGACACGCCAAGTGATGAGACGGCTTCTTCCCCGGCCGCCTCCGTGATGACGCCTTCCACCCGTACATCGGGCGTCCTTCCGCCCTTGCGTATGATGTTCTCATACAGCTCGGGAACGGCCAGGTTAAAGGCGATCCTTCTTGCCATGGGATTGACATACGTTCCGCTCCCATGCCTGGAAAATATACGCCCTTCCATCTCCAGCTCCTTAAGTGCCGACCGGATGGTGACCCGGCTCACCCCGAACATGGTGCTTAACTTTTCTTCAGAAGGAAGCCTGTTTCCCTTTTCCAGATCCATAGACTGGATGTACTCCATTAACTTCTTTTTTACCTGCTGCTTTAAACTGCTCTCCTGCCCCACTGTGCGCCTCCACTCTTCTCCTGCCGCCGTTCGTGGTATAGTATACCATAAACTGAAAATTCAGGAAAGACTTCCTAACATGTTTCACCATTTACGCCTCTATTTTTATGCATTCCGAAAAGTGGTAATACCATTTTTTCCTAAGTGGTAATACCACTTTTCTCTTTCTACAGTTTTTGCCTCCTTCCCCTTCTATTTTTTGTTATATTGTACAGAAAATAATGTTATTCTCTTTGTTTTATTGACTTTTTTGTGCATTCGTTCTATCCTGAAAGTAAATCAACAGAAATTTCGCGAATTTTCTGATTTTTTACACGTTACTTCACTCTTTTACAGTATCAGAAAGGATAAAATCATGAATCAACTAAACGAAGCTTTAGATTCCTTTTTTCATTTAAAAGAACGTGGAACCACGGTCCGGACGGAACTGGTGGCCGGAGCGACCTCCTTCATGACACTCGCTTTCTTAATTGCAGTCCATCCCTCCATCATGGCCAGCTGCGGAATGGACAAAGGGGCCATGGCCACGGTTACCATCGTCAGCGCCATGATATTCACCCTGATCTGCGGCTTATACTGCAACATCCCCTTCGTCCTCGCCACAGCTATGGGCAGTAACGCGCTGATCGCCTATTCCATCGTCGGTGCCGGCATTACCACCTGGCAGGTCGCGCTGGGAATGAATTTTATCTCCGGTGTCATTTTCGTCATCATCAGCGTATGCAACATCCGTGAAATGGTGGTAAAGGTCATACCGAAGGGACTTAAGATCACCATGGGCGCGGCGGTCGGTATGTTTATCACGGCCACCGGCATGTCCAACGTCAAGCTGATCCGCCTCAATGATTCCGGCTTTTTAAAGCTGGGAGATTTACACAGCCCGGAAATCATTCTGGCTGGAATCACCCTGCTGCTTATCCTGGCCTTCACCTCCAGAAAGATGAAATCCGGTCTCCTGCTGGCCATGGTCATCGGAACCGTAATCGGCATCCCCATGGGGCTTACCACCGTTCCCAACCATTTGATCAGTATGCCGCCTTCCATGGCTCCGGTTGCATTTAAGCTGGATATCCCGGGAGCGTTAAAACTCGTCTATGTGCCGTTTATTCTCGCCTTTTTCATGGGAGATTTTTTCTCTACCGTAGGCAATCTGTTCGGTATTGGCTCCAAAGCCAACTTACTGGATGAGGAGGGCAACTTCCCGGATATCAAGAAGCCCTTTATCGTTGACGCCGTAGGCACCTGTGTCGGCACCGTCATGGGAACCAACACGGTCACCATATACGCCCAGTCCGCCGCCGGAGTAGAAGCCGGAGGCAGAACCGGACTCACCGCCGTGGGCTGCGCCATCTGTCTGGGACTGGCCCTGTTCTTTACCCCGGTCGCCCTGATGGTTCCCAACAGCGTATCCTCGGCCGCTCTGATCACCATCGGCTTAGGCATGCTCACCTGTATGGAGAAGCTGGACTACTCTGATTTCACAGAGTACATGCCGGCCTTCGCCTCCGTGATGGGAACCGCCTATACCTACAATATTGCCACGGGACTGACCCTGGGCATCATCACCTGTGTCATCACCAAACTCGCTGCCGGTAAGGCAAAGGAACTGCATCCTGCCATCTATATCATTGCGGTCCCCCTGCTCTACTATCTGGTAGCGCTCGCATAAGGAGGCGTTCCATGGGAGTCACTCTGTTTAAAAACTGCAAATTTCTCTTTGGCGGAGCCAATCCGGAGTCTGTCTCCACCGGACTTTCCGTCGCTGTAGAGGACGACAGGATTCTGTTTCTGGGAACTGAAAAAGAGTATTACGAACAGCATCCGGAGAAAAGCTTGTTCACCGTCATCGACTGTACGGATAAGCTTGTCATGCCGGGGCTGGTGGATGGCCACAATCATCTGTGCAACACGCTCATGAATATTTCCAGGGCGTTTCCCTTCGATTACAGCCACATCTCGGATCACATGCTCACCACCATACACGATCCCTATGGGTGGCTGACGCAGGAAAGCCTGTACGACATCACCATGACTTCGGCCATCAACGCATTAAAACACGGAACTACGACCGTGGAGAACAGCACCATCCTGCCGGACACCGCCTATGAGGCCATGGATACCAGCGGCATACGCGGCATTCTGGCTCCTCAGATGGCATCCTCCTTCCGTCTGGATTCAGATCCCCTGAACTGGAAGCAGGCGCTGGAAAAGACGAAGTCCTGCATTGAACATTACCACAATCCAAAACGCCGCATGTCGGTGGCCGTACATATTCATGACCTGTGGGACTGTATGGAAAAGCTGATGGACGGCGCGCTGGAGCTGGCGGAGCAGTATGATACCCGGTTCGTCACCCATTTCTGGGAATTCCAGAACGCCGTGGAACGGGCTGACGAGATGTGGAGGGACGACGGCGGCGCCTTCTCCCACTACATGAAAAGGGGACTGATTACCTCCCGCAGCGTGCTCTTCCACGGCTCCATGCTCCGGGAACCGGAGATCGAGGCCATCGCCGGGACCGGTGCTTCCATCATACATAATCCCGATATCAACGGCACCAACTGCGGAAACTGCGCCTACGTTCCCTACATGCTGAAAAATGGGATCAATGTCGGACTCGGAAGCGATTACGGCTCCCTGGACGCCATGTCGGCCATGAAGCTGATGCTCATCGTGCACAACATCATGCCGCGGGCTGAACGGGTTCTCCCCTATCAGGCTCCATTTTACGCAGCCACCATGGGAAGTGCCCGCGCATACGGCCTCGATCAGGAAATCGGTTCCATCGAGCCGGGCAAGAAGGCGGATATCATTACCATTGATTTAAAGAAAGCGCCTCATCTGCTGCCCCTGTGCACCAGCCTTCTGGAGGCCAGTCCGGAACTTCTCTACTTCCTCTTCACCCGGAACTGCGCCGGAACGACCACCAGCGAGACCATGGTGGACGGGAAGCTCCTTCGCCGGGATGGGGAATTTCTAAACCTGGATGAGGAAAAATTCGTCAAGAAGACATTTGACTGGACGGAACGGTGCATGACAGATCTAATGGAAAAGCACCGATTCGGAGAACATTACGCCCGAATCATCCATCCGGATTTTATGAAGGATGGGGATATCACCTGGGACGTGCTGAATTAAATTCTGACTTATCCACAAAAATATGGCCGCAGCATCAGCGGATTCCTATCGCTGATACTGCGGCCACTATTATTCTTCTTTCACAAAAGTTTCCACCCTCGTCTCCAGCCGCACCTTCTCCCCCTTGCGGATCTTATAGGCAACCGCAGGGATAGACGCGTTGGCGTAAAGCACATTCGTATTGGGATCGGCTCCGATCACGACGCCGGCCGCCTCCGGGCCTTCGCCGGATACGGTACAGCCCTGTTTCCTCCAGGCTGCGGCGGCCGTCTTTCCTTCTGCCGACTCTCCGTACCCTTCTGTAAATTTCTCCACGGCAAAACCGCAGTCATAGGCCGTACAGTCATAGTCACTCTCCACCTCATGGATTCGCATGTGGCCATACTCCGTCGGCACCACGACCGAAGTCACCCGGATTCCCGGGAACGGCTGCCAGTCGCTGACTACCCGGTCCGCAAAGATATGGTACGATTCACTTACCTTCCTGACAAACACGTAATCATCGCCGTCAATCACAAAGGCCAGCGCAGAATCCGGCGCATTCTCATGGAGCACGATCTGGCTGCGCGCCACGGAAAAACCGAATTTCGTGGAATACGCGAACTTGGAGTATTTCTCCGGCACATGGCCGTGTCCGTATTTCTCGCAGACTCCGGCCGGGTAGGCGATTACATCTCTTCCGCGCCGGTGTACAATCATATTGGCCTGGAGCAACATTTTCACCTCTGGCAGAGCCGGAAGCGGTGCGGCCTCCGTGCTCCAGAACGGGTGGTCATCCGGAAGCGCCAGACACAGAAGCGTCTTCATTCCCCAGTACGGCGACCCCGGCGCATTGTAGCGCTCTGCCATGATTAAATTCGGATACGCGTAACCGATGGTCAGCACGCCGTCACGGTCAAATATCTTCTGTTCGCACCACCAGTTCAAATGGCGGGCGAGAATTCCCTTTACTACGGCCACTGGAATGTCATCGAGGCCGGCAAACACATAGGCCGCCCAGAAAGCCGCCTCGCCAAACCGGTAGGATAAGCTCCTTCCATAGGGAAGCGCCGCCCCATCCGCATCGAACCAGCAGATGAAATCACCGGCGAAGATTCTGGCCCGTTCCCGGAAGCAGGCGCACCGTTCCGGATCCTCATCCGCCATGGCCACGGAATACAAAAGCCCGTAGTAATGCATGGCAAATGAGATATAGTAATCCTTCTGCCCCGACGCACCGTCCCGGTACCAGCCGTCCTCCAGATAGTAGCTTTCGATCTTATCCAGACCGGACTTCAGATTATCTGCATCGTAGCGGCAGCCGTTTTTCATAAGAGCCACATTGACCAGTATCATAAAAAACTGCCAGTTGCAGTCCGGTATGATGTGCTCGTTGATCGCGTAAAGCCAGTCCGCCAGATGCTTCTGCCCTTCCGCCCCGAGGGGCTCCCAGACCTTCTCCGGCGTAAAGATCATCCCGCTTGCAATGGCCGCCATCTCCACAAACCTCTGGTCATAACCGCCGCCCCAGTATTCGGGATGCGCCGGGTCTGTTCCGTTCCTAATCCCCTTCTGATAGATTTCCTCAAAGGCTCCGTTTACTCCGCCGCCCTTCCAGAAGGGAACCAGGGCCCACAGCGGCCGGGAAAATGCCTCCATCTCGATGCTGACCTCCGGATAGGTCACTCCGCTGTCTCCCAGATGCAGACGGGCGCCGCCCTCGCTGTATAATGGTTTTAAAGGATTCAGGACGGAGAACATCCAATCCCTGAAATCCTGTTTCGTCTCTAATCTCATGTTCATTTTGCCTCCTCTACCAGTATGGGTTCCAGTCTTTCGAGAGTCTCGTCAGCGCTTCCATATAGAAGTAATCGCCCCAGATGTTGCACTCGTCAACACCCTCCGGCGTACACGTGTTATACGGAGATTTCTTGGAGTAGGTGCTGTGAAGAACCAGGCCGTTCGATTCCGCCCCGCTCTTTACCGCGTAATTTTCCACCACGGACTTCATGATTTTCTTTGCTATGGAGGTGTAATATTTTGCATCCTCATCGTTTAAATATTTCGCCATTTCCAGCATTCCGCAGGCGGCGATGGAGGCAGAGGAGGAATCCCGCGGCTCCCCGGAACCGTCTCCGAATTCCAGATCCCAGTACGGTACGAGATCTTCCGGCAGATGGTCCAGGAAATATCCTGTCACATGCTTAAAATCGCTGATATACTCTTCCCGCTTCGTATACCGGTAAGCCATCGCCGTGCCGTAGACGCCCCACGCCTGGCCTCTGGCCCATGCGGAGCCATCCCGGTATCCCTGGCAGGTCGCCCCGTGATCCGGCTCTCCCGTCTCCATATTCATGAAAAAGGTGTGCCACGTGGAGTAATCCTCCCGAATGACATTGGCGATCGCCGTATGGATATGCTTCTCCGCAATATCCCGGTATTTAGCGTCCCCGGTCTCCTCCGACGCCCAATAGAGCAGGGGCAGATTCAGCAGACAGTCGATGATGAACCGGTAGTTCTCCGGCTGATCCATCGGCCCCCACGCCTGGATAAATTCCCCGATCGGATGGTATCTGGTGATCAGCTGGTCCGCCGCCATGACAGCCGCCCGTTTTCCCTGCCCGTTTCCGGTCAGCTTGTATCCGGCGACACAGGAAGGGCTGTAGAGAAAGCCCATGTCGTGATGGTCCACGTCCGCCTTCGTCTCGATTCTCTTATAAAAGCTGTCGATCTGAATCGCTCCTGCTTCCTTAAACATCTCATCCCGGCTCCATTCATAGGCCAGCCATATCTGCCCGGTCCAGAAGCCCGTCGTCCAGTTGACATTGGGTGTCGGCCGGTAGAAGCCCTCCTCACTGTACGCCTTCTTAAAAGAATGCGTAAATTCCTTTAAATTCTCCTTCACCTGTCCGGCAGCAAAATCCATAGCCTGACGGCACGCTTCCCCGGACAGCTCATTCTTTTCATTCAGACGTCTGATCGTATCCGCATTCATGTTTTAAAACCTCCTCGTAGTAGTTCTGCATCAGATAAAACGCCGGTTTCTTCCGGCTCCTGTCCTCTGTGATCAGTCCCTTGATGTTATATCCCTTCTGGTACTTTCCCAGCCGCTTCGGCGTGCGGAAATCAAACAAAATCCAGGGCGTTGTCCCCTGAATATACGGAATCCTCCGAAACACGGCAATCTGGTTTTCGTAGATCTCCTCCTGTTCCTTCACAGATCCTCTGACAGGGCTTTTGACCTCCCTCTCCTCTGCCTCAAATGCCCCATCCGCGCCGAATTCGCTGATGATAACCGGCTTTTCCGGCGCCGACTGTTCCAGTATGGTGCTCAGTTTGGTGTAGTCCGGATCGTACCAGCCGTAATATTCATTGAGGCCGATCACATCCAGATGCGCCTCCAGCCGGTCCGCAATCCTCAGATTCACGGTATCCACCAGACAGGCCGCAGAGATCAGCCTGGACGGATCGGAATGCCTGGCATACTCTGCTAAGTCCGCCATGAAGCGGTACCGCTCATCCGTATCCGGATTCTCATTTCCAACGGACCAGATGATGACGCTGGCCCTGTTTGCATCCCGTTTCATCATCTCACTCAGCTGGTTTTTCGCCTGTCCAAAGGTATCCGGATTCCCAAAATCGATCCACCAGTACACGGGGATCTCTTCCCACAGAAGGAGGCCCTCCTCGTCGGCCAGCCGCGCCGCCCATTCCGTATGGGGATAATGGGCCAGCCGGACGAAATTGCAGTTCATCTCCCTGGCCAGGCGAAAGGCTTCCCGTATCTCTTCTTTCGTTACCGCCTTTCCATGGTCCCTGGAGTCCTCATGGAGACAGACACCGCGCAGGAACAGAGGCCTGCCGTTCAAGCGTATGGAACGGCCCGCCGTCTCGATGGTACGGAAACCGACACGGTCCGAGATCCGGTCGGATGCCCGGTTCTCCCCATCATATAAAGTCAGCCGGACGTTGTAGAGCCGGGGATTTTCGGGGCTCCACAGCTCCAGCTCCGGAACCTTGAGTTTCAGCCGGCCCGTTCCGTCAGGGCCGAAATCCATGATTTCACAGACTCCGATCTCCGGTATCTCAAAAAATGCATTGTAATCCGGCGATATACTGCCGGCTGCCACCGCTTCCACTGTAATTTCCCGCTCTCTTCTTCCACTCAGTCTCACCTTCATATCCTGAATAAAGACCTCCGGAAGACGCAGGAGAGTTACGCTCCTGTAGATTCCTCCATACGGAAACCAGTCCGTGTTGAGCGAAGGCACATCCGCCTGATGCCTGGTCCCATCCGCCACAACGATCAGCCGGTTATCCGCTCCCTCCTTCAGACTCTCTGTCGCCTCCACGCAGAAAGGCGTGGAACCGCCTCTGTGAACGCCGAGAAAACAGCCGTTTAGGAACACCCTCGCCTCACCGGCCACCGCTCCGAACCGGATAAATACCCGCTCATTTCCCCGGCTTCCATAAGAAAACCGGCGGCTGTAAACCGCCGGTCCCTCATAGTAGAAATACTCCGGTTTTGCGAGATTAAAGACCCCGGGAACCGGCACGGTCTCCCAGTCGTCGAAAGCATAGTCAAGGGGTACCGCGCGCCCTTCTGCATTCGTCTCCTCCTCCAGAAACCATTTGGCCCGGAGGCAGTTATCATATAGGTCCACGGAGAAATTCCAGAGCCCATCCAGACTCTCTTCCTCTCTCCCTCCCTGCATAATCAGGCTTTCCGCCCCGATTAAGGGAGTGGAATAAGCGTTTTTATATGCCTCGTTGTGAATATTGTCCACGAAATTTTTAATCTCTTCCATCGAAACCAGTCCTTTCCCGATCAGCCCTTTACGCCAGTCGCCGCGATGCCTTCCACGAAGTACTGCTGCAGTGCCAGAAACACGATCAGAACCGGAATTAAAGACAGTACGGAGGCCGCCATGATCAGGCCGTATTCAGAGCTGTACTGGCTTAAGAACATTTTCAATCCCAGCTGGAGGGTCTTTTTGGCTTCCGTTTTTAAGTAGATGAGCGGTCCTAAGAAGTCATTCCAGGTGTTGACGAAGGTGAAGATCGTCAATGTGGAGAGCGCGGGCTTGGAGAGCGGGAGCATGATCTTCGCCCAGATCTGATACTCGTTCATACCATCGATTCTGGCCGCCTCACAGAGTTCATCCGGAATTCCCTGGTAGAACTGTCTCATCATAAACACGCCGAAGGCAGAGAATGCCTGAAGGCAGATGATCGCCAGATGCGTATCGTTGAGTCCGAAGCTTCTCATCATCATGAACTGCGGAACCATGTATACCTGCCATGGAACGGCGATGGTTGCGATATAAGCCAGGAACAGCCCGTTCTTATGCTTGAAATTCAGTTTTGCAAATGCATACGCTGCGAAGCTGCTGGTGAGCAGCTGTAAACATGTAACGATTAAAGTGATTTTGACCGTATTTACGACGAATTTCATAAGAGGAATCTTCGTCCAGATATCTATGTAGTTTTTCCATCTCGGAGTCTCCGGTATCCACTGAATCGGGAAGATAAATACATCCTTATCCAATTTCAATGAAGCTGACACCATCCATGCAAATGGTACCAGCATAAGGAATGCAAAGACGATCAGGACTGCATAGAGGATAACCCGGCTGATCTTATAATTTGTGCTTTGTACTTTCATTTTTCTTCCTGCCCTCCTTAATTCGCATACTTCTTCTCACCACGGAACTGGATCAGCGTGATGACAAGAACCATCAGGAACAATACCATGGCGACCGCGCTGGCATATCCCAGATTCCAGTTACGGAACGCTTCCTCGTAAATGTGGTAGACGAGAACCATGGCTGAGGAGCTGACAACGCCGTTGGAACCGCCGGCCAGCATGTATACGATATCGTAAACCTTGAAACAGTTAATCGTCAAAATAATCGTGACAAAGAACGTCGTCGGCTGCAGCTGCGGCCATGTGATGTAGCGGAAACGCTGAAGGGAATTAGCCCCGTCTAAGCTGGCCGCCTCGTAGAGCTCGGCGTTGATTCCCTGTAAACCAGCTAAATAGATGATCATATAATAGCCCATGTTCTTCCATACGGAAAACAGTACGATGGTGAACATGACCCAGTGGGGGTCGGCCGCCCATTTCGGCAGGCTCTTCGCAGATACGCCCAACTGATATAAAATCATGTTGATGGGACCGCTCTTCTGTGGACTGAAAAGCATGTTCCATACGGCAGCCACGGCCACCAGCGACGCTACATAGGGGAAGAAGCTGACCGTACGGAAGAAATTCCGTCCCTTGACCTTCTGATTTAACAGGACCGCCAGCCCCAGCGCACAGGCCAGGGTAAACGGCACCGTCGCCAGACAGTAGACGATCGTATTGATAAAGGACGACCGGAATCTGGCGTTTCCTGCCATCTGTATAAAATTCTTTAGTCCTGCGAATTCCATGGGGCTGTTGCCATCCCATTTCATAAATGCCAGCACAAACGCAAAGATGATCGGTCCCAGGGTAAATACCGCGAATCCGATGAAGTTGGGAGCAATAAAGGAATATGCCACCATGTCTCTCTTTTCCTGTCTGGTAAAACGCTCTCCCGTGCGCACCTTCTTAATCTTCTCTTCTGTCGTCTCAATCTGGGAGATCAGTTTGTTTCTCTTATGTGACTGTTCTGTATTTTTAAGCTCGCGCTCCAGAGCCTCACGCCTTGTGAGCAGCGCAGCAATTTTTTCATTTTTCTGTGCTTCTGTTATTGTCTTAGCCACCGGCTTTTCCTCCTTTTTACCATTTACCATTCCACAATTCGTTTCAAATTCAGAGGGGATTCTTTAAATGAGGCGGGCTTTTATTCTGCCCGCCTCTTGATGCTGCCTGATTATCGTCTGCGCTTTTTATTCAGCCAGGATAGCGCTTACCTGCTCATCCATCTGTGCGATTCCGTCATCGACAGACATGCTTCCTGTCATGATGGCATCATGTGCTTCGTTCAGAGCGGTCTCAATCTCAGAGCTCTTCGGATGTACCGGCATTTCCAGATACAGATTTGCAGTATTTAACGCATCTACACTGGTTTCGTCGTCCTTCGGGAAGCCTTCCGTTGCGGATACCAGGTTCGCCACTTCGTCTGTCATAACAGCCGGGATTGTTCCTGTTGCTGCGAGAACCTCTGCGCCTTCTGCTCCGCTTACGAAGTTTACGAACTCCCAGGCCAGATCTTTATGAGGTGCGTTGGTCGGGATTGCGAGGGAGGTGATGGTTGCCAGTGTGGAACCAGCCTCTACGCCGTCAGCATGAGGATACTTTGCAATTCCCCAGTTTGTGCAGTCTGTGTACTCGCCTGTTTTGATCTTCTCGATCAGTGTGGAGATGAACCAGGTTCCCATGTTCATCATCGCTACGTTGCCCTGGGCAAATGCGCCGGAGTAATGAAGGCCGCTGGTCTTTAAGGTTGCATAATCCTGGCATACGCCGTCTTCCTGCTCTGCAAGAACCATGTCGTAGTATGGCTTTAAGAACTCATACTTTCCGTCCAGAATCGTATTCTTTCCATCCAGGATACCGAACAGCTGAACTGCGGATCTCCATGTGTGGTAGTGAGCGCCGTATACTTCCTGGCCTGGGGTGTCGACAGTTACGGATCTGGCCAGCTTATCATACTCATCGAATGTCATGTCGTTGGTCGGATAGGCAACTCCTGCTTTGTCAAATACATCCTTGTTGTAGAACAGCACCCAGAAGTCATTTCTGAATGGAAGCTCGTATAACTTGCCGTCTACCGTAATCTGATCGGTAAGTCCCTTGTACTGAGCCAGATCCACGCCGGAATCTGATATGTAGCTGTCGAGAGGCTCCAGCACGCCCTTGTTCACCAGAGTCATGTAGCCTGGAACGTCCTTTACGGTTACTACGTCGAAGTCGGAACCATTGCCTGTAAGCTCTGTAGCAAGTACAGTCTGGTAATCGGTGGATCCCAAATCTACCATTTCAATGGTGACATCCGGGTGAGCCTTCTCGAACTCATCGATGAGCGGCTGATAATAGGTCGTGGAGCTGATATCCCAGACAGACCACTTAAGAGTTGTCTTATCTCCAGAGGCCGCTGCCGTCGTGTCCGCCGGTGCCTCTGCCTTCGTTGTCGTCTCCGTGGTTGTTCCTTCCGGTGCAGCCGTTGTTTCCTTGCTGCTGCTTCCGCAGCCTGCCAGTGTGGTAACTACCATCGCTCCTGCAAGCGCGAGACTTAATGCTCTTTTTTTCATTGTATTCCCTCCTGATTTGAATTTGGTAAATCTCATCTGTTTGTGATTTACTATGCCTAAATTATAACCGGACCGCCAGCTGAAAAGAATGGATTTTATCTCATAAAATATTCATTATTTATTCACAATTATTTCATAAACCCCTTGGCAATGTAATTTTTTACGATTAATAATACAATTTCTCTATTGTATACATATTGCATTGTTTTTCGTAAAGTACCATTCTATTTTTTATTCAATTCGCCTTATGGGCGAATTGGTGCGAGCGCCCGCCATGTCCGCATGGCATGGTGCCTTTGGGCGCTCTGCACATCCGCCGGAGGCTTCAACAGCCGTTATTCGGGTGTTGACAATTTACAATAAATAGTCTAATTTTGTATATAGAAATCTGTAGAGAGAGGAATCCATCCTTATGATAAAGAAATTTCTTCCCAGTTCCATCCGCGGAAAAATCATGGCCGTAACGGCGGCGATCACGGTTCTGATTGCAGTCATCACCATGGCGGTCTGCTACTCCGTATTCCAGTCTTTTCTTATGAAAAACCAGATTCAGTCCACAGAATTCAACCTTTCCGTCGTCAGCAGCAACATGGCGGAGGATATGAAGGAGATCGTTACCTTCACCAAATGGTGCTGTTCCAACAGCGAGGTCGGCCACTATCTGGAACGGCTGAAGGACCAGCCGAAGCTCCCAACGGCTTCCAGGGACACCGAGGCCCTGCGCCCGCTGGCTCTGACCGCTTACAAGCGGCTGAATGAGGAATACATAACCTCCGGGACCGCTGGCGGCAAGAAGTATATGGCCCGTGTCATCATCTCCACTCCCAATACCGGGAATTTCCTGCAGTCCATGACCAGCGCCAACTACTCCAGCTCCTTCGACGCCGCGCGGGTCAGCAAAAGCAGCTTCTTCGCTCCTCTGTTTGAAAGCCCCGATTTTCGCTGGATCGGGGTGGTGGACGATCCGATCTCCAATGCCAATCACGAGAAGATCATCCCCATCGTGCGCCCCGTGTATGACGAATACAGCCTGGAGATCATCGGCTGGACCTATGTGGAGGTCTCTTCCCGCCTGTTCACGGACTACCTGGCTTCCTATCCTCAGGCCAGCGACAGCCAGCTGTTTTTAACCATCGGGGACAAGACCTACGGTTCCTCCAGCAGCACCTGGTCCGATCCCGCCATGCCCTATACCGATTTTAAGCCTGTGACCGGCACTGCAACACTGGATCCCGGCACGCAGGTATTTTCCGTGGTCTCCCCCAATGGGGAAAAACGGATGCTGGTCCGGCGTCCTGTCGAGGTGGAGGGAGCCGACGGCTGGTATCTCTCCCAGGTTTTATCCCAGCAGCAGTTTAACCAGCAGCGCATGGTCTACCTGCTGCTGATTGTCGGAATCAGCGCAGCCATCATCTCCCTCGGCTGTCTGCTGACCATTCTCTTGAACAAGATCATCAGCCAGCCCATCAAACGGCTCAGTTTAAAGATTGACGCCATCGCAGACGGAGATTTCTCCAGGGACAGTGAGATCGAATGGAACCACGAGCTGGGCTCCATCGGCCGCGGCATCAACAATATGTCGGAAAATATCGTAACCCTGATGGACAAGCGGGTGGCGGACGAAAAGCAGAAAAAAGATCTGGAATACCAGATTCTGCAAAGCCAGATCAATCCGCATTTCCTCTACAATACGCTGAATTCCATCAAATGGATGGCCACGATTCAGAACGCCACCGGCATCGCCGACATGACGACGGCTCTCGCCAGGCTGTTAAAAAGCGTCTCCAAGGGTACCTCATCCATGGTCACCCTGCGGGAAGAGCTGGATCTCGTCAAGGATTACTTCCTTATTCAGCAGTACCGGTACGGCGGAAGCATCACCATGGACTACCACATCGAATCGGAGGAGCTTTACGGCTGCGAGATCCACCGTTTCACCCTGCAGCCAATCATCGAGAATGCGCTGTTCCACGGGATCGAGCCGAAGGGAACCGCCGGTGCCATCACGGTATCCGCAGAATCCGGCACGGTGAACGGAAAGAAAGTGCTGAAGATCAGCGTAACCGACAACGGAATCGGCATGACCCGGGAGACCATCGATTCCGTGCTTCACGAGGAAGACAACCCCGGCAAAAACAAGACCGATTTCTTCCGCCACGTGGGAATCAGCAACGTAAACCGGAGAATCCAGTACGATTTCGGACCGGAATACGGAATCACCATTGTCAGCGAACCGGGCGTCTACACGACCATGACGATCGTACGCCCTTATATCAACCAATCTGAAAGGAAGAAAGATGAGGATCTGCTATGATAAAATTACTGATTGTAGATGATGAGCCGCTGGTTCAAATCGGAATCAAGTCCATGATAAACTGGGAGGAATACGGAATCGAGGTCTGCGGCACCGCCATGAACGGCGCCAATGCGCTGGATTTAATTGAGGAATATTCTCCGGAGATCGTCATCACCGACATCCGCATGCCCATCATGAACGGGCTGGAGCTTGCAAAGACCTGCCGTGAAAAATACGGAAGAATTCCTCTCTTCATCTTTCTGACCAGCTACGAGGAATTTCAGCTGATCAAGGAGGCCATGACCTACGAGGCCGTCGATTACTTAATCAAGCTGGAGCTGAGCGCTGACTCCCTGGCAGAGGCCGTGAAGAAGGCGAAAAACCGTCTGGAAAACCTTCAGGCCGTCGTAAAGGCCAAAGACCCCGGCCGCCCCCTGCTCCAGAGCTACTATGATAAATTCATCCTGCGCCTGCTGCACAATCTCTTCGACACGGAAGAACAGTTCCATCTCCAGGCGAAGGATTTGAAGCTGACCTTCACGGACGCCAGCTACTGCGCCGCCCTGTTTGAGATACGCGAGGAATCCCACGGCTCCATGGACCATGCCAAGCTGATGAATCTCTGCAGCAGCACCTATTCCATGGCCCGGGATATTTTGAACAAGCACGTTCCCTGCTATGCCATCTCTCTCGACATGAAGCACTTTGCAGTGATTTTTCACGTTCAGAAGCCGGAGAACCTAAGCGGCGCCCAGCTTCAGAGCGCAGTCAAAAATGCGGTGGAAATGGTTCACAACTACTTTAACGTCACCGTGCTGGCCGGGATCGGCAGTCCGGTGGAACAGCCCTTAAAGATCTGCGAATCCTACCAGGACGCCAGACAGGCCTTCGGCCGGACCAAAAGCACAGCCCCGATCATCCAGTTTTCCCAGGATGACACCCAGTCCGTCAAGAACGCGTTCAACATCGCCGTATTTAAAAATGACATCACCAAGGCTTTCGACGAATTCGACACCGACGTCCTCTACCGGACGCTTTCCGAGATCATCGAGCTGTTCAGGGCGCATCCCCTCCGCTTCCTCCAGGCGGTGGACGGGGCCTGCAATATCCTCTACTTAGCGCTCTCCCTTCTCCCCGACGGAGAGGAAAACATGATGGAGATCTTTTCCTCCTACAGCGACGGCTACCGTTCCATCTACCGTTTTACCAGTGTGGATCAGATCATCGAATGGATGATCATCCTGCGGGACGGCTTATGCGAGGTGCTAAAATCCAAGAGAAAGACGTATAAGGCCCACGTCATCACCAATGTGCAGAAGTACATAGGCAGCCACGTGACCGAGCGCCTCTCCTTAAATGAGGTAGCCGGCGTCTTCGGTCTCAGCCCCAACTATTTGAGCATTTTATTTAAGAAAAACTGTCAGGTCGGCTTCTCCGAGTATATCTCCCAGGCCAAGATCGCAAAGGCCAAAAGCATGCTCTTAGAGCAGGACATGAAGATCTACGAGGTAGCGGACAGGCTGGGCTTTGAAAGCGCCTTTTATTTCAGCAAGGTATTTAAAAAAGTGGAGGGAATCTCTCCCCGCGAATATATACAGCAGAACACCATCGGTCCCGATGGAGAACAAGGAGACACATTATGATTACAGAAGCAGCAAAAACTCTCACTGATTCACTCAGGCTTTTCACGCCCTGCCCGCCGGCGGCCGACAGGGAATGCTGGGAGACGCTCCCGGAAGACTTAAAAGCACGCCTGATAAAAAATGGAGAAGCCTATCTCCACTACGAATATCCCGCCTTAACCGCCGTGGATTTCATGGAATTTACACGCAGCGGAAACAGAAGCCGCTACCAGGACAGGCTCTTCGCCAGACGTACCGCTTTAGACAGCCTGGTTCTCGCGGAATGTGCAGAACACCACGGCCGTTTCCTCGACGACATTATCAACGGACTTTACCTGATCTGTGAGGAAAATGCATGGCAGCTTCCGGCTCACAACTCCTATATCCGTGATACGCCCCAGTTTCCCCTTCCTGACGTCACAAGGCCCGTCATCGACTTATTCGCCGCCGAGACCGCTTCCGTCCTTGCCGTGGCGGAATACCTGCTGCGCAGTGAATTAAAAGAGGTAAGCCCTTTCCTCTCCGTCATGATCGACCACGAACTGGAGACACGGATCTTCACGCCCTATCTGAGCGAACATTTCTGGTGGATGGGGGATGGAAAGAGCCATATGAACAACTGGACGGTCTGGTGCACCCAGAACGTGCTTCTCTCCGCCTTTACCCGGCCTCTTCCGAAAGAGACACAGACCGCGATTCTTACCAAAGCTGCCGGAAGCATCGACTATTTCCTGGCTGAGTACGGCGAAGACGGCTGCTGCGACGAGGGCGCCCAGTATTACCGCCACGCAGGGCTCTGCCTCTTCGGCTGCCTTGAAATCCTGAACGGAATCACGGATCATGCCTTCTCCTTCGCCTGGGAGCAGGAAAAGATCAGAAATATCGCCTCCTACATCTTAAATGTGCACGTGGATACGATCTATTACGTCAATTTCGCAGACTGCTCCCCCGTGGCCGGCCGCTGCAATGCCAGGGAATACCTGTTTGGCAAGCGCACCGGAAACCAGGCTCTTATGGAGTTCGCAGCCTCCGATTACCAGAACAGCGAAGACCCGCTCACTCTGGACGAGCACAATCTGTTTTACCGGCTTCAGACCGTATTTTCCCATGAGGAGATGATGCAGCATGACAGGAATCCCGTGATCGTCCACCGGGACCTCTATTATGAAAGCGTCGGCCTCTTCATGGCCCGCGACAGCCGCCTCTATCTCGCCGTGAAGGGCGGAGACAACGACGACAGCCATAACCACAACGACGTCGGCAGCTTCACCATTTACAAGGACGGAAAGCCGCTCTTCATCGACGCCGGCGTGGAAACGTACACGAAGAAGACCTTCTCTCCCGACCGTTACGATATCAGGACCATGCAGTCCCGGTATCACAACCTGCCCACCTTCGTGGACCACGGCAGAGAGACGGTCCAGCAGGCCGGCGAACAGTACCGCGCCGCGGACGTACGGTATGAACTGGGAGAGACAGCCTGCCGGATCTCCATGGATCTCCGGCAGGCGTATCCCGACGACCGGATCCGTTCCTACTCACGGGAGGCCATCCTGGAAAAGGAAAAATCCATCACCATCAGGGACCACTACGAGGGTGACGGCGGTACGGCCATCCTGTCGCTCATGTTCTGCGAGAAGCCTGTCATTGATCAGAATACCATCCGAATCGGTGATCTGGCCGCCTGTACAGTGGAAGGCGCTTCCTCCATCACCGTGGAAGAGATTCCAGTCACTGACGAGCGCCTGAAAACGGCCTGGAAGCACAATCTGTACCGCTGCCTCATCACCATGGAGGCCCACGATCTGACTCTGACGATTGTTTAAAGCATTGCACCGATAACGCAGTCAAAGCACTGCACTGCATAAGGAGGCTAACTCTTGAACCTTACACGAAAGGCCATCGGCGGCCGCATTCTGGCCGCCGCAAAAAAAGATACAATTCTGACGGTTTCCCTGGTCTGTGCCGTCTTTTCCATGTTTCTCGTCCCGCCCTCTGCCGCCTACATCGGATACGTGGACTTCCGGGTCCTGGCCCTTTTATTCTGTCTGATGGTGGTGGTGGCCGGATTTCAGGAATGCGGTCTCTTCGTCCTGATGGCGAGGAAGCTGCTTTCCGGCGAGAATAATTTCCGGCAGCTCTCCTGGATGCTGGTTATGCTGCCCTTCTTCTGTTCCATGCTGATCACCAATGACGTGGCTCTCCTGACCTTCGTCCCCTTTACGATCCTCATTCTGGATATGATCGGCGAAAAGAAGCATATGGCCTGGATCGTGGTGCTCCAGACTGTGGCGGCAAACTTGGGGAGCATGGCCACCCCGGTGGGAAACCCGCAGAACCTCTTC
>NZ_JBKVCZ010000059.1:0-39250 GCF_046966825.1 Hungatella sp.
ACATTTAAGTTACCGTAATTCTTCTTTAAATCCGTTACGGAAACATCGATAATATGATTCCAGATCGCACGGTAAGGTGCGTATCCGTTCTGCAGCTTCAGTGTCGCCTCGTGGGCTCGCGCGCTGAATTCCTCGTCTGTCTTAGACTTTGCGCTGGCCGCCGGGTAGATCTCTTCCAGCTCACCGATGGTAAACGGCGCCTCCTTCGGATACTCTCCGGTATAGGACTCGTCAAAATAGGCAAGCTCCGGCTTTCTGTCGCGGAGTTCCTCAATGATCAGGCCCATCTGAAGTCCCCAGTCTCCCAGATGAACGTCGCCGATCACCTTATGTCCCAGGAAACGTCCCATCCGCTTAATGCTCTCGCCGATCACAGCAGAACGGAGATGGCCCACGTGCAGCGGCTTTGCCACATTGGCTCCGCCGTAATCCACAATGATCGTGAGAGGCGTTTTTGCCTTTTCACAGCCGCAGTGGTCTCCCTCTCTCATGTTATTCATGTAGGTTGCCAGAAATCCGGCTTCCAGTTTTATATTAATGAAACCCGGCATCACGGCGTTTACTTCTGAAAACATATCGCCGCCAGCCAGCTTCTCCACAACTTCGTTCGCAATGTCGATCGGTTTCTTCTTATATGCCTTCGCGGCTGCCATGGCACCATTACACTGGTACTCACAGAGGTCCGGCCGGTTGGACAGTGTAACCTTCGCAAAGCTCTCATCGTAACCACAGGCTGCGAATGCCTCTTTTACCTCTGATGTGATTAAATCAAGAATCTTTTTCATCGGTTCCTGTTCTCCTTTTTGAATATTCTTCCTGTTTCTCTTTTTCCTATGCATTCCCATTTCACTAATTTCAAAATACTTCCAGGCTAAAAGTTAATTATATTACAACCAGGTTGAAAAATCAACATTTTTTCCAGATCTCCTGAAATCCAAAAACACACCTGGCTGCAGTTCACAGCAGAAAACGAATACAGAAAGTTTTTTTTGAAAAAGCTAAACATTTTCACCGCCTGTACGATAAGGATAGTAGCGGACATCAAAGATCGGAGGAAATGGAATGAGAGTAAATCTGAATTTCAACCTGCATAAGAATACGCTTATCAATACCGCACGGGTAAATGCATCATTCGCCAAATACCAGTCAGGGCAGGATAAGAAGAGCGGGGGCATACTGGGAAACCGTCCGAAAAACGACCGTTTCACCCTCTCCCCTCAGGGTAAATTAATAAACATGATTGAGAATCTGACCAAGCAGAAACAGGCGCTTGTGGATCAAAGAAACAGTCTGGTGGAAACGACCTTAGGCGACGGCGGAAAGATGGAGGACATCAAGGATCAGCTCAAATCGTACAAGAAGCAGATCGAAGCCATTGATAAACAGATTTCTAACGCCTACACCCAGCAGGCCAAACAGTGCATAGAGCCGGAAGACAAAAAGAGTTCTGACAAAACAGACAAGAGTAAAACCGACGATCAGCTGACGACCGAACACCTTACGACTCTGGCCGCTGTCTCCCAGGATCTCCGCCATGCGGAAAAGATTTCCGCAGTTCAGAGCCACATAGAGGGTGAAGCCAGAATCAAAGAATCGGAAATTGATCTTGGAGCGGCTCACGTCGACGCCTTAGTGAGCAAGGGACTCGGCGGCGACACGGTAGGCGCCCTCATAGAAAATGAGATGGACTCCATTGGACGTTCCGAGCAGGAAGCCGGACAGCTGCATGACAAAGCATCGGAGCTGGCGCTTCGTCAGGGAGAACAGCTCCGGAAATCCCGGGAGGAATTAGAGCAGACGGATGACGCCCAAACGAAAGGGGCAACGGCACTGGAAGGCACGGAAGGGCCGATGGTTGATCAGGGAAAAGATGGGAATGACGAAAGGGATGGGGAGTAGAGCCTCAGCCTGCATTTGTATGTGGCACTATGACAGAAACGGCCGATAAGAGGACATCGCCCGGCAAAGCCGGGCGAATCTTTACTATCAATACAAAAAACAAGATAGATATTTATCCTTATTTTTTATATTTACATTTAAACTCTCTAACCAATCAAATGACTCATTCAACTGTTTTCCCACAAGTTCTTTTCTCTCTTTATTAATATAATCTGTATCAAATTCCCTATCTACAATATCTTTAATAAATTTAAAGCATTGCACCTCTTCATCATCAAAAAACATTCTATCAAAGATGCCGATTAAATCCTCTAATTCTTGATACTGCTGTTCATCCATTACTATTTTCATACTTACCTCACTTGAGCTGTATAATTTTATTTATTACATGCCCTGGATTAGCTGATGTAGAATGTTCTGCTCTTTGAGCAATTATCTGTAATTCCTTAAATCCTTGATTTTTTGCTTGCTCCTTTACAGTATTTAACCAAGTTTTAAATTCACTAGCACCGATTTGATTTGGAATATCTCCTTCATTCGAATAAATTGGTAAATTCTTCAAAATTAATCGGTCTCCCTCCACTTCCACCTCTGCCAATGCATCTATTCTATGTCCATCAACATCTATAGAATCCTCATACAAATCACCAGTTTTGAATTTAGCTTTAGAATCCCCCTTGGCACTGACGCTGAGCCCTCATAACTTTTACGCCTTTTTCTCTGTTCTTTTGGAAAAGACGGCAAACCAATCTCTATGTATCTGTTTTTTATCCTAACACAAAGTGTTCGTAACCGACAACCATTATTGCTCTGGTTCCCGGTATTCTGTATGGTTTTTCAGCATTCCATACACGATATTCACTAATCTGCGGGCGATACAGATCAACGCCTGCTGTATATTCTTCCCTTCTGCCACTCTCTTTAAGTAATACTCCCGGAATACCTTATTCCTCGGCGTTCCATTCGTGGAAATCTGAATCATCTGGATTGCCAGAAAGTAAAAAATCGCCGGTTTCCCTGTTTTGGACACATATCTTTCCCTTTTCCAGCAGATGAAAAGTTGATTGGGCATATCCCGGCGAATTTCGCCAGTTTATTGACATTGGGAAAGCTGTTGATATCTCCTATCTCTGACAGCATATTCGCAGCAGTTGTCATGTCAACACCCGGCATAGTCATTAAGGTACAGTTAAATGAAGACAGCATAGTTTCTATCGCTGTTTCCACAATCTTAAGCTGTTCCCCGTAATGCTCCAAATCACCAGTAATACTTTGTGTTACGGCATCCCGGCTCTCCTGGTGTTCCCTGGTGGTCTGACCGTCAGTACGCACCAGTTCCAATATCTTTTTTACCAACTGGCCTAGTGTCCAGTAAACATCAGCCAGTATGGCATCCGGCAGTTTATCCAGCATATTGATTAATACGAGCGCAACAGCTTCCGCATCATAGCTGTCGTTTTTTTGATACATTGGAACGCTTTTTCTCTTGGCATAGAACAACGCTGTATTCACGTTTTTCACCATACAGCCTTTTTCAATCAGCCACACTGCAAGCGCATGGCCATCGCCGTAGGCATTCTCTAATCCGTATGCCGCTGTCTTTTCTTCTGTTAAAAGCGACTTACTTTCCTTGTCAGCTTATGGAACTCTGACGGTTTGTTTTCAAAGGTGATTTCACCCAGCTTTTGGTTCCAACAATCAAGCATAACCGCCGTGTGTGTTTCCTTATGCAGGTCAATCCCCACATAGATGATGTTTTCTTTTCTCGTCTGAATCCATCCTTTTTCTCCTGTCGGAGTTGTCGTATGTTAACTCTGAAAAGGAACATCCACAAGTCATTTGGGAGCAGTTCTGAATGTATGTGAAATGTGATACAAAAATGGCGGGCTGATTTGTGACATAGTCGTATCGCAAGAAAAGAAAAGGAACCAGCAGTCAATATCATCTGACTACTGGTTCATCACTATTTTTTTCTGGCAGATACAATCGGCATCTTTTCCCCTTAATCCTCCCTGATGTGCGCCATTTTACCATGGAACCAACCCGCAGATCAATTTCCTTTTCCTTGTGTTTTTCTTAATGGTTCCTTACTGGCAACACGTATCTCAAGGGTTGAAAAATAATCTGTTGGTGGCTTGGCAGCACCCAGCTTTTTTCATTTCCAGAATTTTGCCACCCAAAATGCTTCAGTAGCCCACATAAAAGGCTTTTTCTGGGTGGCAAAGCTATAAAATCACTATACTAGGCAGTCAACTTTTTTTGAGTCCCGATCCAGCGGTTTTCTTTTATCCGGTTTCCATTGGTCCGCTCCCATCATCCTCTTGCCCCTGTGACGTGCCGTGACCGCCCGTGTTGCCGATTTGGAAGCGGGATCGGAAAGATGTACCAAAAAGCAGGTGAATCGGCCCGTTGCCCCAATTTGAAATAGGGCTATTTTCCTGGAATTCAAGGAAAAATCTCCGGGTCGCAATGTGTGCGGGTTAAAGGTCGGGTGGCATTGCGCCACCTCAACCGTGGTACATCGCCCGGCAAAGCCGGGCGAACACAAGCCTCAAAAATCACTCGATAATTCTCCATTTAACTCGCTCTGCTTCAATTAGAATAAAATCATTGTACTTTAAATGTGCTTCATTATACGGATCAAACCCTTCCCATTCCGTCCAATAAAAGTACTCATTATTTTTTTCAATCTTTGCAAAGTTTATTTCTGTTCTCTGAGAACTCTGACCTCCTATTGGTGCTAAAAAATTAAAGCGTGTTGTATATTGAAAAAGGATTTCAATGGAAAAAGGATTATCATCCAATCGTTGAAACAGCAAATATAAATTATTATCATTATATTCATGACTAACACGATTCTTATCCACAAAATTTCCACTTTCAAACCTATATCCCACTAACGTAGAATCTCGAAAATTATTATATAATTGTTGAAGCTTTTCAATATCATCTGTAGTTTTAACTTCATTCCATGCCATTTATATCCTCTCCTTTAATTAATACCAAAATAATCCAATATCCACTGCTCTGTGCTACTAACTGCGCCGCTACTATTTTTCAACTTATAGCTTGACCAACTACCTTTTGTTGGATCATTAGGATTTGTATTGTATTGCTCAATTTTGATTCTCTCAGATGAGATATCCATCACTCGAATTCCATTTTCATCATAGATAATAACGTGGCCATCCTTTGTAGTATAATAACTGTTTGGTGCTGCTTTAGTCGGAATCTTTCCCCCTGAACGTCCACCTGTTGATAAAGAGCCGTTATCAGTTAATGAATCAAAATAATCCTCACTTAATTGTCCTTGATTTTTTAAATTGTGTGGATTAACTTCTGGAGTATCAGAATCCCCCTTGGCACTGACGCTGAGTCCTCATAACTTTTGCGCCTTTTTCTCTGTTCTTTTGGGAAAGGCGGGAAACCAATTACTGTTTTTTATGCTTCTATCATCTTAGCACAAATTGTTCGTAACCGACAACCATTATTGCTCCGGCTCCCGGTATTTTGTGTGATTCTTTAACATTCCGTACACGATATTCACCAAACGCCTGGCAATACAAATTAACGCCTGCTGTTTATTCTTTCCTTCTGCTACTCTCCGCAAATAATACTCCCGAAACACCTTATTCCTCGGCGTTCCATTCGTAGAAACTTGAATCATCTGGATTGCCAGAAAGTAAAAAATTGCCTGTAGTCGCCTGTTTCCCTGCTTGGGGCACATATCCTTGCCTTTTCCTGCAGACGAAAAGTTGATTGGGCATATTCCTGCGAACTTTGCCAGCTTATTGGCGTTAGGAAAACGGTTGATATCTCCTATCTCCGCAAGCATATTTGCCGCTGTTGTCACATCCACTCCCGGCATAGTCATCAAGGTACAGTTAAATGACGGCAGCATAGTTTCTATCGCTGTCTCCACAATCTCAAGCTGTTCCCGGTAATGATCCAAGTCTCCTGCGATACTTCGCGTAATGGCATCCCGACCCTCCTGATGCTCCCTTGTGGTCTGACCGTCCATACGTACCAGTTCTAATATTTTCTCTGCTCGTTTGATGGAGCAGTTATTGTGGCTGACCGGGCGCAGTTCTGCCGCCAGTTCTTCTGCGGTCTTCCCTTTGAGGTGTTCCGGTGACGGATATCTAAGCCAGAAATAAAGTGCTGTCCTTCGGCTGATATCACCAAAGAATTGTTTGTAGCTCGGGTACGCCACGCAAAGCTGTTCATGCAGTTGGTTCTTTAATCTCTGCTGATGGGAGCAGATGTTGTTCCGACGATTCACTAACTGGCTTAAAGTCCAGTAGGCATCATCCGGAACGGCATCGGGCAGTTTGTCCAGCATATTGATTAATACAAGAGCCACTGCTTCCGCATCATAACTGTCGCTTTTCTGATACATCGGAACACTTTTTCTCTGGGCATATGATAACGCCGTGTTTACGTCTTTCACAGCGTGGCTTTTCTCTAAAAGCCAAACCGCCAGCGCACGGCCATAGCCGTAGGCATTCTCTAATCCGTATACCGCTGTCTTCTCTTCCGTCACAAACCGACTGACTTTTCTCGTCAGCTTATGGAATTCTGATGGTTTGTTCTCAAAGGTGATTTCACCTAGTTTCTGATTCCAGCAGTCAAGCATAACCGCCGTGTGTGTTTCCTTATGTAGGTCAATCCCCACATAGATGATGTTTTCTTTTCTCGTTTGAATCCTTCCTTTTTGTCCTGTCTCCATCCGTAATCAAAAAATCACCGGCAACCTCAGCTGATAAGCGTTATGTGCCGAATTACGCCCTACGGCAACGGCCATCGCAAGGGGGATTAAGCCTGTCTGCTTCCCTAACCTCGGATTTCACAGGTTATTCTCCTGTCGGAGTCGTCGTATGTTAACTCTGAAAAGGAGCATCCGCAAGTCATTTGGGAGCAGTTCTGAATGTTTGTGAAATGTGATGCAGAAATGGCAGGCTGATTTGTGACATAGTAGTATCTCCAGAAAAAAAAAGGAACCAGCAGTCAATATCTTATGACCGCTGGTTCATTACTATGTTTTTCTGGTAGTTTCAATCATCAGCCACTTATTTCCCCCTTATACCCCCTGGTGTGCGCCATTTTACCATGGAACCAGCCCACAGGTCAATTTCCTTTTCCTTGCTTTTTTCTTACCGGTTCCTTACTTTCGGTATTCATTTCAAAGGTCGAAAAATAATCTGCTGGGTGGCTTGGCGGCACCCAAGTTTTCTCATTTCCAGAATTTTGCCACCCAAAATGCTTCGATAGCCCACATAAAAGGCTATTTCTGGGTGGCAAAGCTACAAAATAACTATACCCGACAGTCAACTTTTTTGAATTCCGATCCAGTAGTTTTCTTTTATCCGGTTTCCGTTGGTCCGCTCCCATCATCCTCTTGCCCCTGTGACGCGCCGTGACCGCCCGTGTTGCCGATTTGGAAGCGTGATCGGAAAAATGTACCATAAAGCAGATGAATCGGCTCGTTGCCCCGATTTGAAACAGAGCCATTTTACCGGAATTCAAGGAAAAATCGCAGGGTCGAAAAGTGTGCAGGTTAAAGAGGTTATGCTGAAAAACGCATAACCTCTTGGGACATTGCCCGGCAGAGCCGAGCAAAAATGTTTAATCTTCATTATTTTTTTTAATTTGTCAGCCTTCCGCTATCCATACGTTCTCATTTTCTTGTATAGCTAAGCAAAGCATATTACAAATATCCGCCAATACTTTCTTTGATTCCTCAAATCGACAATTAGTTATATCTAATTGTCGGAACTGTTGAAGAAATTCATCTATATTCGGAATTTTCCAAGCTTTTCCATCACACCAGCCTAAATATAAATGATAATAGTATGCAATTCCAATCCACCCCTCTTCGGCGGGCTTAAATTGTTCCATAATATCGTTAAAAAAACCATCCCAAATAACCATTTTTTCCTTTGATGTAAAAATTTGTATTTCCTTTTCGCCTTCATAACCACGATAGAATTGGTTATTAACTTGACCCATAAACATCACCTCCTTATGGCGCGTCGATATGTCCAGCATTTAATATAGCATCTTGAAATGGTGTCGTTATCCCCTTATTGTACGCATCAACAGCAGCATCCCATTGCCACCTCGGTGTCCAGTCATTATTAACTCCAGGTGTATACATATTCTGAACTCTTTGCTGACCTGTTGGTGTTCCTGGTGTAGTTCTCTCAATCACCCAGGAATTAGGACTCCCTTCTGGGGCATTTGGTGTTCGTGTATGCCATCTGGCTTCATATTTATATGTATTATCTGACCACTTATAGCTTATTTGATCATATCCACCAGCCTTATGCTGTATTTTTACAGTAGCATCTTCAGGGATTTCTATAGGGGATGTTTTTGCTAATTCATCTGTTTTTCCTTCCCAATCCGCAGCAGTTGTAGTTTTAGAATCCCCCTTTGTCAGCGCTTCAACAAACTTCCCCGCATCATGCCCTATTCCGGTTATATCTGCAAATACTATCAACACTCCAGCTACTGCTGCTCCAAATTCATTAACAAGCGTTTCCGCTATTTCGGCAGACATTCCAATTTGGCTGGCATATTCTCCTACTCCTACCAATGCTGGAACCATTCCGCCACCGGATCCTCCGCCTAATATGCCTGCTAATTTTGTCAGTGCCGGGCCTATTTTTGTAAGAAGTTTAGGAATCGCCTTTACTGCAAAGTATGTCTGCAGTGCATCACTAACTAACTGACCAAGATAAAAATATGTTGTATCAGTAACACCGTTTTCTAATACCCAGTCCTCCATTAACTTCTGGTAATAATCACTGTCACTGGAATCCCATTGACTGCCAAGTTCTTTCATTGAGAATATTATATTCAGCGCGTTTTCAACCAGCGCAAATCCTGCTCCCAGCAGAATATTATACGCGACTGTAACCAGTTCACAATCAAGGGTCTCGCAGCTCTCTTTTGCCCATTCCAACATCCCCTTCAGCGCACCAGTAGCTTTTTCATAAATATAGCTACTCGCTTTATCCCTAAACTCGGTAGCTTTGTTTTGAACAAATGAAACGAAGTCACCTAATGATGAAATTTTATGTCCACTCGGATCAACATAATTCAGTGGACTGTTCTTCGTATAAGCATACCGGTTCAGTGTCAGCGGGTCTGTGATATCCCCAAGATACGTATCCTCCTGGAAGAATCTTCCCTTATCTGCATTATAATACCTCGCCCGCAAATACTCAAGTCCGGTATTCGGATTATAGCTCTCTGCATTATACCCATAGAAGTCTGTATGCTCTGTACTTCCCAGCGTCACCTTCCCATATGGATCATACTGGTACACACTCGTCACCATTCCATTATACCACGTATTCGCCGTCACGCTTCCCCGGCCGTCATATAAGTAATAGCTCGTCTCATTATGGTCCACTCCGCGCGCTTCATTCCAGATATTATTCCGGGACAGCCGCTGCCTTCCTTTATAGCTGTAGCTCTCCGTCGCCCCGCTGTTCACCGTATAAGCGGTCAGCACCTCCGTATACTGCCGGTTCGTGTCATTCACATATTCCGTCAGGTCATAGGCTCTTCCCGTTGCAGAACAGATATAGCTGAACAAATCGCCTTCCGCCGTCAAGCTTCCATCTTCATTCTCATGATTCTCCGGCATGAAGATTTCTCCGCTCACATTCTTTCCGTAACCGCATTCCGCTTCCGGATTGTAATTCAGCTGGAACGCCCGGTTCCCGTCTCCGTCATAGGCGGCTGCCATCAGAAGCTTCTGTCCATCCTTTACCGCTTTTAACCGGTTCTCCGTATCGTACTGGTACGTCGTCTCCGCATAATTCATCAGGCATTCCTGGGTCAGATTTCCATTGGCATCGTATTTGTACGTGTAGCGTTTCGTCAGATTCCCTTCGCAGACCACCGCGCTTACCATCTGGTTATCCGCATTGTAGGTATACGTCGTCTTATCCGGGTTTGCATACGTAAATGCTTTCTGCTTCTTTGCCATTGTCCGGTTTCCGACGCTGTCATACTCATACGTATAGGTAGTCTTGTCGAACATTCCCTTATCTTCTTTGCACTCGATGAGCTGGCCGTTATCATCGTACCTGAATGTCCGCTTTGTCGTCTGCCACTCCGGATTCTGGTTCTGCCACGGGTTATCAGAAACATGGACGCACTCTCCATCCGGGCCGCCCTTGTGGCCGAAATCCTTATTCGAAGCAAACAGGCACTCTTTGGCCGTCTCATTGGTAATCAGGCCAGCGCCATTATACATGTACTGATAATCGGAAATCAGGAAGCCGCAGGAACATAAATTCTCTGCTTCCACGATCTGGTCTCTCGCATTGTACGTGTAAGTGCTGGTGCTTCCATCCGCCCTCTTCACCCTCGTAAGCCGGTTTAAGGGATCGTAGCTGTAAAATGTCTCCCGGCCGTCACGATCCACGATTTTTGTGATATTATCATTCTTGTCGTAGGTATAGACTACCGCGTACCCATCCGGATACAGGATCTTCTGCAGGTTGTCCGCTTCATCATAGAAATATTCCACGGTCTTCCCGGAGCCATTCGCGGCGGTCTTCAGTCTGCCGAGCGCATCGTACGTATAGCTGCTTTCTCCGGTAATGTCCTCCATGGAGATTCTCTGGCCCATCACATTAAGCCCATCTGGACGGGTGATCGGCTTCAGCGCCGTTCTGGTCTTTGTCGTCTTTCCACAAGCCCGTTCAGGACATCGTAATCGTAGCGGATCGTGTCGCCCTTCGCTGTCATCCGCTCTGTCATCCGGCCGCCGGCATCATAAGCGAACTGCTCTTTCCTGCCCATCGGGCTGGTTAAAGAGGTCATGTTGCCTTCCAGGTCATACGCATACTTCGTTACATTCTTCTCAGCATTAGTCATTGCTGTGATATTTCCCATCACGTCGTACGCATACAGAGTGTCATTTCCCATCGGGTCGGTAACCATTGTCAGACGATCCAGAATATCGTACTGGAAATGGGTGATCAGGCCATCCGTCGCCCTCGCGGCCGTCACATTACCATGGTTATCATACGTAAACTCCTGGCTCAGTCCCATCTTATCGGTCAGGGCTGTAATTCTGCTTCCCGCATCATAGGTAACAGACTGAGTCTGGTTCAGCGGGTCAGCTGCCGTAATCTGCCGGTTGTCCTTATCGTAAGTATTCCTGTAAATATAGCCCTTCGGGTCTGTCAGCGCCGTTATATTGTAGTTGTTATCATACGCGTAGCTGGTGGTGCGTTCTCCCGGCCTCGCTACAGAAGTTACATTTCCTACCATGTCATAGGTAAACTTCGTCGCCTTTCCTTCCGGATCCACGCTTTCCTTCATCTGGTCAATCAGGTCATAGACGTAGGTGTTCTTATGGCCCATGGCATTCGTCACCGCATTTAAATTACCGCGGATGTCATACTCGTAGGTCTCCACTCCGCCCTTTGCGTTGACTGCCTTCGTCATCCGGTGCATAATATCGTATTCAAAGGCCGTGGTACGGCCAAGGCTGTCTGTATCCTTTGTGATATTGTCACCATTATCATACGTAAAGCGGCGATTTAGTCCCAGTGGTGTTGTAATTCCAGTCAGGCGGTGGACAGCGTCATATGTATATGCATACTCTCCGCCATTTTTCTGTGTCATCTTCGTTACCATGCGGTTTAAGTCCACCTCATAGGCGGTTACATTCCCCATGGCGTCGGTGATACTCGTTAATTCGTCGTGCTTATCGTAGGTATAGCTGGTCTCCGCCCCCTTCGGCGATATTTCCTTTACCAGATTGCCCATCACATCGTACTGATATTCCGTAATCAGTCCATTGGCATCCTTTGCCTTTGTCATGCGGCTTAACGCATCGTAACGGTACTCCTGCTTACTTCCCTCCGGTGTTGTAATGGAAAGGAGGCGGGACAGTTCATCGTACTCATAACCGGTACTATTGCCATTTCCATCCTGCAGTGCAGTCATGCGGTTCAGGACATCATACGAATATGCGTTTTTTACTCCGTTTCCATCTGTAGCCTCCGTCAGATTACCGTTTGCATCGTAGGCAAATGCAGTCGCTGCTCCCAGCGGGTCAACCTTTCCGGTAATCCGGTTGATGGCGTCGTATGCGTAGGTATAGACAGCTTCGCCCGGCTCTGTGATCCCGATCACGTTTCCTACCTTGTCGTATTCGTAGGATGTGGCCGTTCCATCGGCCTCAGTGACACGGATCAGGCGGTCGAGGGCGTCATATTCATACGCTGTCGCCGCCCCGTCGGTTCCAGTCGCGCGGATCAGGCGGTTAAACTTGTCATATTCATAGACCGCAGTTCTTCCGATCGTATCCGTCTGTTTGATCAGATTTCCGGCAAGATCATATTCGTAGACCATGGTATTTCCGGTATTATCAGAAGCTTTTACTATCCGCCCCATGGAATCGTATTCATAGGTGGTCTCCACCCCTGCCTCGTCGGTGCTGGCACTCATCTGGCCCTTTGCATCATATTCCATGGAAACCTTGTCTCCATCCGGCATGGTCATGCTGATCAGATTGCCTTCCGCGTCATACTCATAGGCATATGCCCCGCTCATGGCGTCAGTCACCTTAACGGTACGGCTTAACGCGTCGTACTCCATGGAGGTCTCACCCTTTAATGCATCGGTCATCTTTAAGACGTTGCCGAGAGAATCGTAATCCATGGCGGTCACGCTTCCGGCCGCGTCGGTGACGGCCCGCATCTGGCCAAGAACGTCATAATGGTATGTACTGCTGTTTCCCAACGCGTCTGTTGTCTTTAATGTTCTTCCGTTTAAATCGTAATCGCTGCCGGTGGTCTGCCCCAGAGCGTCGGTGATCTCCTTCAGTCTTCCGGCCGCGTCATAAGCGTATTCGGTATTGTGGCCGTTGCCATCGGTTGTCCCGGTCTGGTTTCCGGCCGCATCATACGTATATTCCGTAACACCGCCCAGCGGATCCACACTTCTCACCAGACGATTGCTGCGGTCATACTCAAATGTATAGACGCGGGTTTCATCATCAGTGATCCGAATGATATTGCCGTTTCCATCATAGGACATCGCCGTTACAAGGCCATTCTGCGCGGTTGTGCTGACGATATGGCCGGCACGGTCATACGTGTAGGAAACTTCACTTCCGTCCGGATAGATGGTCTTCTTCACATTTCCATTCCGGTCATACCGGTAATACACGGTATTTCCCAGGGCGTCTTCCATCGTAACGGGAACGCCAAGGAGCTTGTGATATCCTGCTTTTACCGTATTTCCTAGACGGTCTGTTGCTGCAGTTGTATGTCCTTTGCCGTCTAATGTGTAGGTCATATCATTTCCGAGGGCATCGGTTACTTTTATCAGGCGGTCGCGGCTGTCATAAGCGTAGGAAGTGACATTGCCTTTGGCATCGGTTTCTCTCACTTTGTTATAGTTTTCATCGTACTCATAGGTCAGGGTATTTCCCATGGCATCCGTACCGGACAGAATGTTGTACATCCGGTCATAGGTGAAATCTGTTTTCACACCCATGGCGTCCGTAATCGACAGAACACAGCCGGCAGGATCGAACTCGTAGCTGATCGTTCCACCATCTTTCGCAGTCTCTGAGACACGCCGGCCTTTCCGATCATAGACAAATACCTCGGAGCTGCCCAGCGGGTCGCCGGCTGTCAGCTGACGGTTCATCTCATCATAGGTGAAGGTATACGTATTTCCCTCTCCGTCGGTATAGCTCACAGGGACGGCTCCGTCATACGTATACGTACTGGTTCCGCCATTTCCGTCTGTCATGGAGATCATGCGGTTTACTTCATCGTAGCTCCAGGAGACAGTGTTTCCTTCCGCATCTGTCATAGAGAGCAGATTTCCCTGTTCATCGTAGATAAATGAAGTAGTATTCCCTTCGTAATCCGTGGCAGTCAGCGGCTGATTCTGTTCGTTGTAGGTGTAGGAAGCCTGGCTGCCGTCTTCTCTGGTGATGGTCAGAACGTTTCCATTATCATCGTAGGCATAGGAGGTCGTAACTCCCAGTTCATCCGTTTCAGAAGCAAGATGGCCCGACGCATCATATTCTCTGGCTATCGAAGAACCATCCGGATACACGATCTTTGTGGTACGCTTCTGCTCATCGAACCAGTATACCGTTCTATTTCCCTTATTATCAGTGGTGATGGTGTGGTCGTCAAAATATTCCAGCGCTGCCGTATTTCCACTGGCATCCACCTGGGAGATTACACGGTTCTCATCATCATACGTGTTCTGAATAACCCTGTTTCCATTCTCATCATACCACGCAGTCATGCGGTTCTCATCGTCATACTCATAACGGCGGATTCCGCCTTCCGGATCAGTCACAGAAATCAACCGGCCATCTTCATCGTATTCGTAAGAAACTGCCTCCCCATCCGGCAGCGTAATGGAGGTAATCCGGTCGTGGTCATCCATCTCCACATCAAAGATTTTTCCTGACGCAGTCCTTACCTCTGTCAGTCTGTAATCATTATCATAGGTATAAGTCGTGGTATTTCCTTTTCTGTCCTTCTTATAGTGCAGGAAACCTGCATTATCAAACAGGAGGCTGGAGCCATCCAGATAGCTGAGTTCCCATCCGGCAACACTGGGCTTTGAGTTTTCGGAATTTTCAGAATCCTCCGGATTTTCCGGTTCTTCCGGTGTTCCAGGCTCTGTCTCATTTTCGTCATTTGCTGTTTCATCGTCTGCCAGGAGCATCGGTTTCTCTGCTGCGTAGGACGCCTCAGAGGCAGTCGCTACCGGCGGTTTTGGAATTTCCGGAAGAACTACGTCGAAGGAATCCAGAGGCTTTAATACGAGATCATACCCCTCCGGCCCTTTGTAAATATCGCCTTCCCTGGTAAATGGCAGCATCGCGCCATCGTTCTGGCGGTACAATATTCTTCCATCCGGAAGCATGGTTAAATGTTCGCCAAAGGAGCCGCTCCACCCCCGGCCAAATTCAGAACGGTTGTCCGGCAGTAAGGAGTTGTAGGCCCTCTGTACTTCGAAATCCCCGCCAAGCTCTGTAAGCAGCGCATCTGCCTGTGACATATAGAAGTTTCCGGTATTTAAGTTGACAGGCTCGAAACCAAAGGGACAGTATACGCCCGCCCCCTGCAGCAGCCCTGATAATACCAGTTCTTCCCATGGCGTCAGATTCTCAAAGTTGTACTCTCCCGCATCGGGATCAGGATTGCGGATAAAAAGATACGTATCCATCTCTGTCAACTGATTTAAGTAGATATGATTGTCCTTTGCAATCGTATTGGGATTTACTTTATAATGCCTCGCAATTCGCTGAACAAGATCATCCTGCTGAACATGATAGATCAGAAAGGTATCCGAGAGCTTCTCTCCGGATTTTTCTGTCTCTCCGGCAGGTTCTCCAGATTCATCCTTTATCTCCGCCTCAGCTTCTGCTTTAAACTGGTAGACTGTGTTTGTCTTAAGCGATTCTAAATCAATGCCGTCGCTTTGCCAGTTCGATTTCGGGATCACGGTAAAATCATGCTCCAGACCCGCCAGATCGAATTTGGGATACAGGACGGTATCCTCACCGGTGGCCTTGCTGCCAGTCACATTCTCACCGGTTGATGTGTCAATCAGTTCCCAGGTTACCTCAGCATCACCGGTAGTTTTTCCATGAGCCAGGACACCGGTGGCAGAGCCGCCCTCGATATCGGTTTTTCTGACAGATGGCGTCACGGTAATAGTCGTGTCTGCTACCGGAAAGTCTTCCGGATTGCCTCCAGGGTTATCCCCCTCCCATTCCACGGTGATCTTCGGACCCATGGCGTCTTTTCTGTTATACAGAATCTCACCGGGAACGCGCAGTTCCTGCGGCGTATCAGCCCCGGGTTCCTGGTCTGCCTTAATGACAAATCCGGCCTGTGGTGTCTTCCCTGTGATCCAGCTGTTCATGGTCTCTGTAATATCAAAGTCCATAGCCATGTTCTCGCCCGGCGCTGACTGTCTGATTCCGGTCTCTGTAAAGGGCGGAGCTCCATTCCAGTTGATTTTATGGGCATCCCAGCCCACGGTGGGCGTACCGACGGTAAATACATTTGCATTGCTGCTGTTGTTGGTCCTGGCTGTGACGGTAAATATCGCACTGCTGCAGACCGCGTTCGCATCCTGCAGCATAGAGGTAATGCTTTCGCAGTCATTTTCATTAAATGCAACGTATTGGCGGCAATTCTTTAAATTGCTGTCTACATAGCCAACATATGCATTTCCATCCCAGTTAAATATGGCATTCGGCTGGCCCTGTGATGCCATTGCAAAGATAAACTCATTTGACGGAACTGCGGTGGCCGGATCAATCCGTACCGGATACTGCCGCTCTTCTGCATCCAGCCATTTTTTATCTGCAGTGACGGATATCTCGTAGCTGCCATACGACCCACGTCCCAGCTTCATAGATAAATCGGTGCTCGTCTCGCCGGCGGCATCGATCATATAAGGCGCCTCTAAGAGAAATACAGGCGATTTCCTGCTTGTCCTGTAAAATATAATGTTCTTTCCGGACTGTGCGGCCTTTAACCCGGAGGTCTTTACCTCGTAGGAAAATGTATTCTGATCCGTAGGTTTCAGAAGAATAATATCTTCTTTTACCGTATCTCCGCGCAGGGTATATTGAATATCTATGCCGGGATAGACATTATTATAGCGAATCGCATTTCCTGCTGCAGCACTCTTTTTAAAAATGCCGCCAGAGGGAATCATCTCAATCGCATCAGAGCTGGAGGCCAGCGCCACCTTAATGCCCCTGGAGTAGGTCGGTTTTGACGGGATGGTCACATCAATCGCGCCGGAAGCATTTTTGTAGACAGACGGGATCTCTTCGCTTTCCTCCTCATAGAACAGAGCAGAATCCTCCTCCATACCGGAGGGGTCATCTCCTTCGAGTATATAGGCGGCAGACCGTTCCATCTGTATTTTTGTTTCGGAAGAAACCAGTGTGTTGTCTACACGCGATATCTTCCCATCTTCATCCTTGTAAAGGCCGGAGTATCCTCCCATCACGGTAACGTAGCTGCGCTCCCCTACCTCATAGGTACGGAAATTGTCGTTGAACTGAACGAGCCTGCCCTCCGGTTCCTCAATCTCAAGCGGCTCATAGAAATTCTCCGGTTCTCTTAAGTCCGCATTGGATGGAGTGGCTGGTTTTACTTCACTTATATCTTTGGAGTTATCAGCATCAGAATCATTCTGCGTTTTTGTCTCTTCCTTTGTTGCATCTGAATCACTGGCAAGCTCCAAATCCTCTATGGAAAGCTTTTCCGGACGTTCAAAATTGACATATCGCGGCTGGTTATTCAGATACTCGGCTGCGTAGGATACCATAGGCATCATGTCCGGTGCAACCATGGTAAAAATCAGCAGGAAGCTTAAAAAGCGCCGGCTGAACTGGCCATATAATCTTTTGTATTTTCGATTCATAACTTTTCCCCTTCATTCCCATTGAAAGATTTTATTATTGAGCGGATTGGTACAAAATTAAGCCAACATTTTACAACACTTATCATTTCAGTTTTTTCTCATAGTGCTCCGCCCCCTTCTCTTCTAGAATCACGTCTCTTTGCTACTATTAAATCACGAACATAAAATATTTCAATACGTCTTGCATAAACGGGACAAATATTGCATAAACGGGATTTTTATTAGTACCGGTGGTAAATTTCATTCCTGTTTACGGATATAGAAAGAGAGCTGCCACACGATAATTTGATCCGTGCGGCAGCTCTCTTCACTGGCCCCTGTCATATTTAATTTACTTTCTTACCGGACGTTTTGGCTGGTAGCCGCCCCACTCGGATGCTCTTCCTTCTGCTCGTTTCGCAGCATTGGACGCAATCTTTGCTAATATCTCAAGACCTTTCTTCTTCATACCCATCTGTTTCACCTCCCCGCTTTTGTTTTGCTATTAACATTAGTATTGATACAGATAGCAGCGTGACTGAGATAACCGCTGCGATCATGTAATACTTGTTTGTATACATCAAGAACATAATCAGAACCCAAAATACAAACACAATCATACTGTAACTTCGAAACTTCTTTTTTTCCGCTTTACTGAGTGGATGATTCTCATTTTCAACCGGCGCCATCTGATACAGACACAGTCCCTGTAAAACTGCAGATATCACTGCAGCTGACAGTACATTAGTAAATTCCATAACTCCATAGCTCGCAACCGTACATAACAGGCAGGTTGTACCAAACAGACAGAAACACCGGGTATATGTTTTTGCATGGAATCCGCCGCAAAACATCCGCATACTAAGAAAAACTGTATAGAATATAAGAACCCTCACAATCGAATGCGTTACAAGACCAATTAACAATACGATTAAGGCATTCGTAATATTTGCAATGGTTATTTGAAAACCATATTCATACACAGCCCTGTCTTCAGCTCTAATAATTTTTTCTCGTTCCAGCATACCAGCCAGCATGGCCGAAAGCTTACAGATCAACAGTCTCACCTGCTTTGCTGTCATTTTTTTCTTCTTTATGAAGGATATTCCAGATATAATTCCTGAATGAATTTTCCGTCGGCTTCCCAATGATCATAGTGACCGTTGTATTTTTCTATTACCTGGTGAATGCTTTCCATCCCAAATCCATGGTATTCTTTATCCTTTTTACTTGTTTTAAGCTTTGGATTTTTCTTAAGTACGGACTCCTGTACAGTGTTGCTCATTTTACATTTCAAATATCCGTGATAGTTTCCAATCTCCAAATCAATTTCTTTTTTATCCGCCATGGAAGTGGCCTCTATTGCATTTGTCATCAAATTATACATCAGAATCCCCATATCACTGTTCTTTATTCTCTTTACATCCGCATGAATGATGCAGGTTAATGTAATCCCCATTGATTCACAGTCTAAACAGGACTTATACAAGATAGCATTCAGTCCATCATTATCCGTCAGATCCGGCAATTCATTATACTTCTTCTCATTGTCTTCCAGCTCTTCCAGATACCTTGCAGCCTCTTCATACAAGCCAGACTGTAAAAACATATGTAAAGCAACGTAATTCCCCCGGGTATCATGTCTCTGAATCTGTAATCTCTTATTTAAGTTTTCAATATCCTTCACGTATTCTCCCTGCATTCCAATCGCCTTATTGGTATAGCTCCGGGAAATCTCCTTCAAATTGTGACTGCTCAAGCTGTTAAACACGTTATAAATAAGCAAAATCATAAGCATCGTGCCAAACAGGAGAAATAGAGACGTAAAGTGACGTATTACTTCATTTTCCCAGGTCAGTTCCATCGTAAAAAAACCTAATGTCAGAAACAGAATAAGGAAACAAAAGCCAATGAGAACATACCCTTCATTTTTATTCAGGAAAAGGCCTTTGTTTTTCTTAATCATTAACATGAAATTGCATAATATGAATTTCAGAATTGTTACTGCAGTCAGCATCTCTGTCCTCAGATAATAATTGGACATCAATAAATTATTAATATTATGGTTCGTAATGAGAGTTGTAAATTCAAAAACCGGCACTGTGGAGAAGAGAATAATGCACGCCCATATCACGGTTCCAAGGGCATGTTCAACTATACTCCCTTTACAGGCGATGCGGGCATACAAAAGCATTACGAGAAGATATGCCAGTCCCAGTACCCCCTCAAAGGGCATAAGAAAATTCAAAACCGATACGGTTGTAAAATAAGCAAGAACACCGGACATTTTGTAAAGGATTCTGGTTCTCCCCGCATACTTTGGCTGACAATACCGGCTAATAAAATGAATCCCAATTATGGATGTCGCAGCATTTGCAATCAGTTCGATCATCACCCCATGTTTAAGCGCCTCCTCTAAAATACAGTTTTCTAACTTCTGCTCTTCGAGATTTGCTAAGTAATACACTGCTGTTATCGGTAAGGATTATTTTATCATTATGAATCACATTAATCTGCTTCATATTTACCAAAAAACTCTTATGTACACGAATAAATTGATAGGGCGTTAATTCTTCCTCCAATTTTTTAAGGCTGCCGCACATGCTATAAGTTCTGTCTGCTGTTTTAATTGTAATCAAATGCCCATTGCATTCGATATACAGAATGTCTTTATAATAGACTTTTTGTGCATTTACCACATAATATAATTCATTATAAACGATACGCGCAAAATACTTATCAATTGCTTTTTTCAAATCGGTTATCAACGCACTCTTACGCATAAACCAGAATGTATCGTATTCATATGACTGGAAAACCAGGCTTTCATGGGAAGAGACGAAAATCAAGACTATGTTTGGATAACTCTTTTGCATTTTCCCGGCCATGGAAAAGCCGTCCATTCCCGGCATCTCTATATCCAGAAAGAGAATGTTAAATTTTCTGCTCCCAAGCTGTGAAAGGCATGTCTGGCCATCTGAAAAGTCTTCAATAACAGCTTGCTCTCCATGACTCTCTATCATTTTATAAACTGCATCCCTAAGTAACAATCGGAAATCATTATCATCATCACAAATGGCAATTGAAATCATATCATTTCCTCTCCCCTTTACAAAGAAATATGGTAATCCTCCCTACCCTCCTGCCCGGTAAGCTATAGATCCTTATCTTTTACTCTCTCAATAAATTCAAGCATCAGCCATACATCTTTTTCCGGCATTGAATAAATATAATCAATTGCTTTTTGCTGCATTAGCGAAGTGTTATTTCTATCATTAAAAAATTCCATTGGCGTAATTCCAAGATACTCACATATATAAAGGAACTCACTCATTGACGGAAGCGTTCTGCCAGAGGTGATACTACGAATATAGCTGGTGCTGTGTCCTAAATCCAAGCTCATCTTTCGCTCTGAGACCTGTTTTTCTTCTCGTAATCCGGAAAGCCGACTACGTATAAATTGCTCATTCATTATAATACCTCCTGATAATAATCATAATTCACGACAAAAGTATTTCCGAGCGTTTATAACGCCTATTTTCAATTAATCAGACGTTTTAAACGCTCACCTGCTTATAAGTCAGTCGTTTGTAGTATCTATAATGAAACGATTTTTTATTAAAATTTTTGTACTGGCAGCTCTCAGGCATCATTTCTGCAGGAAATGAATAAAAAAAGCTGAGTGAAATCACCAAATAATCAGTAATTTCACTCAGCCAGCTTACCACAACCGCAGCTTCAATCCGCAGAAAATAATTCTTTACTGCCTGCCCTTACATCCCATGCGCCTCTCGCCACGCCTTCACTTCCTCTAACCGCTTCTTCGCCGCCTTCTCATTCCCCTCTTCCGTGGGGACATAATACCTCCTGTCTTTCAGGGAGTCAGGCATACACTGCATGGCGGCGATTTTGTCCTCTGTCTGGTGGGCGTACTGATAGCCTTCTCCATAATGCAGCTCCTTCATCAGTCCCGTCGGCGCGTTGCGGATCACGAGGGGAACCGGCTCTGCCAGTGTATGCAGGGCGTCCTCCTTGCAGTGTTCGTAGCCCGCGTAGGCGGAGTTGGATTTCGGTGCCATGGACAGATAGATCACCGTGTGTGCCAGATTGACGTTGCACTCAGGCATCCCGTTAAAATGGCAGGCCTGATAGGCAGAGACCGCCAGAGTAAGCGCCTGACTGTCCGCCATGCCGATATCCTCGCTGGCAAAACGGATCAGCCGCCTTGCCACATAGAGCGGATCTTCTCCGGCCTCCAGCATACGGGCGAGCCAGTATAGCGCCGCGTCCGGATCACTGTTTCTCATGGATTTGTGAAGGGCGGAAATCAGGTTGTAGTGCTCTTCGCCATTTTTATCGTACAGAAGGGACTTACGGCTGATGCACTGCTCCAGCACCTCGGCTGTCACCGTGGTTTCCTCCGCGCTGATCTCCCCGTTTAAGACTGCCATCTCCAGCGTATTGAGTGCCGTTCTCGCGTCACCATTGGCAAACTGAGCGATCATCCGGAGCATGTCCTCCGTAATCCCGATTCTCTGATCTCCCAGCCCGAGAGGACTCGTCAGGGCATGGTGCAGAAGCATTACCAGGTCATCGCTCTGGAGTGCCTGGAGTACGAAAACCTTGCATCTCGAAAGAAGAGCCGCGTTAATCTCGAACGAGGGATTCTCCGTCGTTGCTCCGATCAGGATGATACTTCCCTTTTCCACATAGGGAAGAAATGCATCCTGCTGGGCCTTATTAAAGCGGTGGATCTCGTCCACAAATACGAGCGTACGCAGACCTATATGACGGTCCCGCTCCGCCTGGGCCATCACTTCCTTTATTTCCTTTATTCCGCTTGTGACGGCGGAAAAATCCACGAAGGAAGCCCTGGTCCGGTTGGCGATAATTCTGGCCAGCGTGGTCTTTCCCACTCCCGGCGGTCCCCAGAAGATCATGGAACACACCATGTCCTGATCAATAATCCGGCGCAGCACCTTCCCCTCTCCCAGGAGGTGCTTCTGGCCTACAAACTCTTCCAGCCCACTCGGTCTCAACCTGCTTGCCAGCGGCCCCACGGCAGCCCGGTCGTCAAAAAGCGATAATTGCTCCATCATATCTCTACCACCTTTTTCATTCGATCCATTTATTTAGCTTCTATTTTACCATGGCCTGAATGAAATATCAAACTCCATACCAGGCAAACTCATGCTTATTTGTATATAAGCAAGCAGGGCAGTCCAAGGGAAGCCGTGATCATTTTCCTGGCAGAATAGTGAATGAGCAGCCTCCCGACTTCTTTTTATGGTATACTGGCATCATAGCACTGCATTGCAGGCAAGATACCTGATTTACCGGATTATCGCCGGAGAACGAAAACAGTTTGAGGAGGAGAAAATGAAACTATCTGCATTGATCGGACACTGGGGTTTGGAATCCGGGGAAATCCGGCAGATCCAGGACTGCGTATGGGAAGTCTCAGGAACCTATATCTTAAAGGCATATGAAAGGTTCAGTGATTTGGAGCGGAATGTACAGATTATGAAGGTGCTGCGCTCCATGGACATACCGGCAGCCGAAGTGATTTCCACCAGCGAGGGCACGGATTACTTATGCAGCGAAGAGCGCTGTTATATGGTGACAAGGAAACTTCCCGGAGCACCAGCAAAGGATATCAAAGAGGTGAAAAAGCTCACCTGTCAGATGGGTCAAATAATCGGCAGGCTTCATCTGGCCTTCCAGACATGTGAGGAGGAGCTGGACTTCTGGGACAACAGCCTGTTAAGCGAGATGAAGGGCTGGGTAAAGGATGAACTGAACAAAAATTGCTGGACGGTAATTGCACAGTCTGATTATGAGACCGCCGTTTCCAGCCTGGAACACATGTATGACAGACTTCCATTCCAGCTGATTCACAGAGATGTCCATTTTGGAAACTTCCTTTTCCAGGAAGGCGAATTTACCGGTTACATCGATTTCGACTTAAGCCAGAAAAATATCAGGATTTTCGATCTCTGCTATTTCCTGATGGGGCTGCTGGCAGGGGAGGAAACTCTCCGCCCCGGCAAAAATGAATGGCTTCAGATGATCGCTGAAACGGTGGCCGGATATGAGAGCCAGATTACACTGACCGCCGTGGAAAAGGAGGCATTTCCCTGGGTAATGGAAAATATCGAGCTTCTCTTCGCCGCCTGGTACACTGGAATTTCCGACGTGCGGTGCGCGGAGGATGCAACAAAACTGTTTCATTTTGTGCAGGAAAATGAAACAGCGATAACGGATGCGCTCAAAATTGTAAGCGTTTAATACCAGAAGAGGGACTGTTTTAAGAATACTCCTAAAACAGTCCCTCGCATTTTTATTCTGTTATTCCATATATTCTGTTATTCCATTTATTCTGCTGTTCAATCGACCCTGACGCCATTTTTATCGACTCTGACGCCGTTCGGTGTTACTGTATCTGCCAGCATATGGCCGGATTCATCCAGGTAGTACCACGTTCCGTCTGTCTGAACCCATCCGGTCTTCATCGCTCCGGATTCTCCCATATAATACCAATAGCCTTTTTCCTGAACCCAGCCGGTCTTCATCGCTCCGGACGGGTTGAAATAGAACCAGTGGTCTCCGGTATTGACCCATCCGGTCTTCATTGCCCCTGACGGGCTGCAGAAATACCAGACATTGTTTAAATGAATCCAGCCGGTAATCATCCGGCCGTCAGCACCGATCCAGTACCACTCTCCGCCGACTTTGATCCACTCGCTCTGCGCATAGGTACCGTCCTCCTTTTCGAAGTTCCAGATTCCGTCCTTTGCCTTCCAGCTTCCGCTCGTTTCTTCCGGATCATTCCACACGCTGTTTGAGGAATCTTCCCGCTCTGGCTTTTCTTCCGGTACATTGCCATCCGGCGTCTCGTCTGGTGCCGTTCCATCCGGAGTCTCGTCCGGCGTCGTTCCGTCCGGCGTCTCGTCCGGTACGTTTCCATCCGGCGTCTCGTCCGGCGACGTTCCGTCCGGTGTCTCATCCGGTGCCGTGCCATCCGGCGTCTCGTCATCTGCCGTATCCCGCTTAACCGTATAATCGTCCTGACTTCCGAACACAGTGAGCGTTCTTTCCGTAAACGTATCATCGGCCACCTTGCAGCCTTCCGTCTCAACCGAAAACGTCACATCACTGTCCGCGGTTACCACAATCGTTCCAAGATTCAACGCAGTACCCTTTTTCAGGATATCATCCGCTGTCCCCGATACGTAGATCGTAAATGTTCCGTTATCCCGGTTATAGCGATACGACTGCACCGTAATATCAGAATTGTTTTTTATAGCGCTGTCGAACTTAAAATCTATGCTCTCTATCCCATCCGAATCATCGGAGGCAACGCCGAGCTGAACCTGAAAGGTTCCCGCTTTCTGCACGTCCTCCCGTGCAGAAAGCATGATACTCACTTTTACTTCATGATCATTGGTTCCCTTTTCCCATGTGACAAACCGGTATTCCTCCGCCGGTGTTGTCATAATACGGCCAAACGCTGCAAGCAGGATCAGGATTCCCAGCAGGCCAATTATTACTTTCTTATTCATAAGTCGCTGCAACATATTTTCTCCTCCTGTACGTTCAGTCCTGTGCTTTTATCTCGATCTCCGGCAGTGTCTCCGGCACATCGACAAACAGAGTGTTGCTGACAAGACGTTCTCCCCTGTTGTCATGTGCGTTGTCTACCCGGTAGAGCTCCGCTCTCACACGTTTTGGAAGAGCGGCATTTTTAAGGTTTTCGGGTTCGATGTAATAGATCCACGTTCCGCTGCTGGTCTCACCCAGCTCTCCGTGCTCCGGCACTTCCGCAAAGATCATCTGTGCTGCCAATATATTTCCTTCTGCATCGGTACCGCCCACAATCTTTCCCTGCTCATCATACAGCAGGACCACATTGTACGCCGGATTCCCTTTATACGTTCCTGTGAACAGGAGGGAGCCCGCCGGAATAACGGCCTCGCCGCTCTCTCCATGTCCGGCATGGTAATCCTCTTTCAAAAGGCCAATCGAATCCGTCTGACCAAAGTCGATGTCGTCTCCGGTCTGCCCCAGCAGATCAATCTCCGAAATGGAAATATCGGTTCCCTTCTGGTCCACCGCCGTAATCCTTACGTATGAGGTGTCATAGGCATACAGCCAGGTGTCGTCATTCTTGTTAAAATAGACGGTCTGACTGCCGTTCGCCAGTTGTCCCTGCGCTACGGCGAAGGTTCCGGCCTTGACCTGGGTCCAGGAACCATCTGCGCCGGTATCGCTGATCTCCACTTTAAAATTGCCGATCGGACTTCCGGCCGCGTTATCCGCCTTACTCAGCTTATACGTGAAACCGGTGATGGTCTCTTCTCTGTTTAAATGAATGGTGACAGAGGCCGCAGGTACTTTTCCGTTACTTCCGGCTACCGTCTTTCCTGTATAGGTAGTTCCTGCATCGTTGTCGATGACCTTTCCGATGGCCTCCATGGTTACCACATCCGGATTTATCTCCTCATCCACTTTGTCCTCTGCCGAGACCATGTTTGTGGTCACGGTCCAGTCTGACTTATCAATCACACCGCCGTGGGAGACTTTAACCGGCTCCAGTACCACCGGTTTTGTGGCATTTAAGTACTTGTCGTAGCCTACCACTTCGTAGGTGAAAACTCTGTTGTTAATAGTAGAAATGGAATCGACAAATTCTGTCTGGTCCGCGGTCACAAAGCCGACCGGTTTCTTCTCTACATGGCTCTTGATGGTTTCGGAACGGTAGATTTCGTATCCCAGCATTGCCTCCGGCTGCTTCGACTGGCTTCCGAGATGAATTGTCACCTCGTTGGAATTCGGCCTGTAGCTTAAGTCAGCCTCGACCGTGGCGCTGGCTGCCACAGAACCATTTTTGCCGTTCTCCAGCACGTAAGCCCTTGCCTCATCGTTTACAAACCAGATTGCTCTTGTCTCCTTCTCAAACTACTCCGCGTACTTTCTTGTGTTCTCATCCGGCACCATACCCCAGCGTTCGAAAAACTCCAGAATATTCTTTTCAGCCGCCGCACAAGCCAGACGCATGAGCTTGTTGTCCACATCTCCGCTTACGCTTAACGCCACGTTGCCCGGCTTCGGCGCCGATTCCGGATTTCTTACGTAGGAATCCACTCTGGCAAAGAACAGATTGTTGAACTGTTCCTTATACGTATCGTACGTTTTATAGTTATAACCGCCCATATCGTACGCAAGATGAAGCTGCCAGTATAATCCCAGCTGTGTAAATACATTAGAGGACCGCCCCGTTACGCCCGACGTCACCTTCTTATAAACCTCCGGATACTGGAACCGCACGCTGTCATTCGTATCACGGGCCTGCGCCAGCACAGAGAAGTAGTTATTGGTGATTTCGGCTATGGCATATGCGCCTTCATTAATTTCATGGCCGATCTCATGAGCGATGCCCCAGCCAAAGTACTGGCCGCTTTCGTATTTGCCTTCCGGCGTTGTCTTCACTGGAACCGACTTGGTAAGGCCCGGTACGGATCCCCACTCGATTCCGATATGCAGACCGCCCGCATACATAAATGCGCCTGCAAACATCCTCTGGTAGCGCAGATTCAGCCGGCTAACCGGCAGTTTATTTTTCACTCCGGCATCGGGATCGCTGCTCAGTCCCTTGTGCTGGTAGAAGAGATTTACCATCTCATCGGCCGCCGTCAGCGCCTGATACAGCTGCTCCGCTTTTTCCTCCGTAGTTCCGCCTGATAATCCGGCGAGTATCTGCTGGGAGGAAACGGAATACATCATATATCTCGTCACGATATCCGTGGCGCCCAGAATACAGTTTTTCCGCGCAGCGCTCCAGTCTCCGTCATGGGCTTTTTTATGGTTCTCATGGTCTGCCTCCAGCTCCGCTGTGCTGGCCTCCAGATCTTCCACATACTTCGTCACCAGGGCTCTCTTTGCATTGGAATCGGAAGCTCTCGTTATATCCAGCGTTGGAATGTGATTTCCTCCGCTGACTCTCACACTGTAGGTCTCCTTATCCTGCCCGCCGGTATATTCGATGTAAAGCTGTCCGCCCTGCTCCACGTCGAGGGCAGTGATCTGGGGGATGGTTATCTCATTGATTCCCGCTTTCAGCGTGCCGATCGTGTTCGACCATGCGCTGGATTCCCCGTGATACTGAGTCGCTATAAGGCGCAGATTCGTGCTGTCTCCAGTCTTCCTGGACGGGCTGCCCACATAGACCAGCACCGTGTCTCCGGCCATGGCTGTAATGCCAAGCGGCTGCCAGGCGTTTAATCCGCCTTTAAAAGTAATATTGCCGTCCGCATTTTTCGTTACGTGATTATCTATGGTAAGAATTCCAGCCAGAGCCTCATCCGTTAAAAGCTGTTCTGCCATATCCAGTTCTCTCTCCAGAATCTCTTTCTTTGGATGGAATTCCCCGCTTACCTCATCCTTCTCATCCAGACGCGCCCTCAGACTGCTAATAAGCTCCTGAGTCACCCCATCCTTCAAAGAAATGTGCATATCGTCTGCAAACAGATCGTATACCTCATGCTCAATCGGATCGTAGTGATAGAATTTCATCTCCGCTATGCTGATTCTGTTGGCCGTACCGTATCCTGCCGTCAGTCTGACTGAAACCCGGTCTGTCGTTACCGGCTGTTTCGTCTGGAACTCATAATATACTTTTCCGTTAGAGCTGGTTTTTCTGCTGAAGGTGCCTGCTGCCTGCACCTGTGTGCTGCTTCCCTCCGGCCAGTAGAAGAAGGTCGCATCGGTATATGCAAACTTCTGAGCCGGATCCGGAATAAGGACCACGGTGTCCATCGTATAGCTGTCGTCGAGGGTCACCGTTGGTGATTTTGATTCTCCCGGGTAAACGCAGCCCGCATCCCAGTCGTTGCGCACCCACGCAGACACCATATCGTTGTCCACAATCGCAAACTCACTGTCGGCATTTCCGCCGTGATTGTTTACCGCCTTGATATGTTCGGTTCCGCCGTTCTCCCCTGCCACATTGATCAGTTTGTAGTTTGGCGTTATGGGGGCATAGAGGCTCTCGGTCGTTCCGCTGTAGTGCATGGAAGGCGCACTTTCCCCAATTTTGTTCGTACCGGTCAGATAGATATCGTACCTTGTTTCATCCTTTAGATTCTGGATCATCTGGCTGGTATTTTCAATGTTGTCGATTCTGGTGTATTTACCGTCGGCATCATCGTATTCCCGGTAAAACAGAGAATACGTGTCCGTATCCTTCATCTTTTTCCAGGACACATCGAGGCTGCGGTAACTGCCCTTTACCGTAATTCCCTCCGGCGGGTCAGGCCGTTTGGAGGCTTCCGGCGTCACCTTCACAGCCGTGCTGTAACCGCTTCTCCACGCCCCGTTTACAGACTGCACCCGCACGGTATACTCTTTTCCGTTTATCAGGTCCTCATTTTTTATTGACTTTACGCTTAAACGGTTGTCCGATACCGGCAGCACCTCAGACTTGACTCCGCCTTTTACCTCACCGGTAATCTCGACCTCATAGCCGGTTACATTTACCGCGCGCTTCCAGGTTAAATCAAAGGATTCGCTGCCTGCCACAGCCTTTAAGTCCTCCGGGATGTTCATCTTCGGCTCCGGAATTCTGCTCTCCATATCATTTAAGAATTCCACCTTGGATATCTCGACCAGAGTGGCCTCCTTTTCTAATGCAGCCGTCACTTTGATCGTCACCTTCTTGATCGCCACCTGTTTGCCCAAATCGATGACAATGGTCTTACCAGCGGCGGAATCCTCAGGCGCGCTTCTAAAGGCCGCGCGCCTCCTTGTCCCTGTCTGTCTTTCCGCCACGCCGTTCTCAATCCTGAATACGACAGGCTTCTCTTCGCCTTCCAATTCAACCGTGACCCAGCCGTCTTTGATGGTGTTTCCAGAACCTGTAACCGGCTGGATTGTAAATCCTTCCGCCTTTAAGCTCTGTCCCAAGTCTGCGGTGATCTCAATTGGCGTTTCCGGTGTGATCGCCGTCTCCGCTGTAAGCGTCAACGCCTCGCTGTCATTTCCGGCAAATACTTCCTTCAGCGTCTCCTCGGAGAACGACGCATTGCTGGATGACGCAACAACAGCAGCGGTATCCACCAGGGCCTGCCTCGTTACAGTCGCCTCTGTATTGCTCTTATTTTTATAGAAGATGGTAAAATACTGAAGGTCTACAAGATCTATCTGCCCGTCTCCATTAAAATCGAACCTGGAATCTGCGAAATTACCGTCTGCTTCATCAATGGCGTCAATGAAAGCCTCCATATCATCGCTGTCGATCGTTCCGTCACCATTCACATCACCCATCCGGATTACACCGGGCATTTTATTCCCGGCATAGCCGTATTTGTCCGGGTAGTCGTTTAAAAGCAGAATCGACGCCCGGTCACCGTTAATTGAAATATTTTTCTGTATGTAGTCCTCATAACCGCCATTTACCGCCTTCACCTGAAGCTGATACTTCCCCTTCGGAAGGTCTGTAAATGTGTAACTGCCGGAGGAATAGACCCCGGCCGATTCCACGGCCTCATACTGCACCGAACCCTGATCGGTCAGTTCCTCGTCCTTTGTCAGAAACAATTCCCACTCCGCAGCCTTCTGCACAGGAAGGACTCCACGAATTTCTACCTTTAATTCCCCATTCTTACTGTCGCTGTCACTCTCTTTCCATGCATCAGAAGGACTCGCCGATACGCTGTTCGACGGTGACGCCACTCCTCTCTGCCCGAAATCAGCAAAGCTGGTCATCAGACTTGCCGGTCCCTGTACGACCAGGCACAATGCAAGCAGACATGCGGCTGCTCTCTTCATACGTGTTTTTCCTCCTCTGTGTTTCACTTTTGATATCCCGTTCTGTTTTTTCTTATCTGCGATATCATTCTCTGTCTTTTCTTTTATTTGCCATTGAAGTTACATTTTAACATTTTTATCGAATTTTATCAATATTTCTGTAACTTCGTTTTAAAAATATTTTTATCACCTGTTTTAAACGTACTTTAAATCAAATAAAATGTACCGTTTCAGCCTGCCAGGACTCCTCTTTCGGTCCGGTTGGCTCAAACGGTACGCTTTTTCTTGCTTATTTGTTTATTTCTTTTAAATACTCCAGGAAACGCTCTACTCCGCCGCCGGTCACACTTACCTCCTGCGGCCGTTCTCCCGGGACCTCCGAAACATCAAAGAAATGGCCCCGCTTCGACTTTTCCGTAATCATAAAGCTGTCGCTTCCAAAGATACCTTCCTCAATCCCCACATATTCATCGCCCCAGTAGCTGCACTCCTCCGGCAGAATCCCGAATTCCTGCCAAAGCCTGCCGAGAATCGTGTCCACATTATCACTTTTGCTGGAGAGTCCCACTTCCAGATATTTCGCGTCACAGGTGGGCGCCACCGTGATTCCATACGACGCCCCAATAGTCTTTGCCATCTCCAGAAGCGTTGACAGCCCGCCCTCAATTCCGTGACGCTTTAAGCTCTCCTTTAACAGCAGCAGCTCATTTTCCTGCAGAAACAGCTGATCTCCTCTCTGGCTCGACACCATCAAATCAATCTTACAGTAATTCGGCCTGGAAAATACGATATCGGTAGGGAAATCGTACTTCTTTAAAAGCTCCTTATGGATATCGAAACAGATGCTGTGGACTGCCAGAAGGCCTTCCCTGTCCGGCAGCCGGTCGGCAAAGACATACGGTCTTCCTTCATCGTCAAACGCGTAATTATAAGCGCCCCTTCCCAGCCCCAGGTATAAATTTTTTAATTCTTCAGAGGTGAAGCATTTCTCAAGCTGCCCTCCTGCAATGTTTTCGATCGTCGTCCCGCTGACGATCACTAATTTGACGCCCTGAGCCAGCAGCGGTCTCATGGCGGATAACGCCGCGTCTGCCGGCGCTTTTCTGGAATAAACCGCCGTCCCATCCCAGTCAAAGAATACGGCCCGTGGCTTAACAACAGACATAGTCTCCCTCCTTTAAAAGCTGATGCCGGGTATCTCCCAGCCATAATACGACGCCGTCTCCCGACAGCAGCGTCACTCTTGTTCCTTCCCGTCCGGTCCGCACGTGAAGCAGGCGGCCGCGGTACATGAACCGGAACTCGTACCCCTTCATCTTTTCCGGAAGGATGGGATGGAGCTCTAAGAATCCCCGGTTCACGCGCAGGCCGGCGAAACCGAAGACCACCGCCTGCCAAGTCCCCGCCATATTGGCCGCATGGATTCCCGCATAGAAATTGTCGTGGTAATCATCCAGATCCATTCTGGCCGACTGGGCGAAATACGTATACGCCTCTTCCTCATACCCGATCCGGCAGGCCAGAATCCCGAAGATACAGGTGGAAAGGGACGAGTGATGCAGCGTCACCTCCTGATAGAAATCGTAGTTGCGCCTTAGTTCCTCTTCCGTAAAGTAATTGCTGTGCAGCACCATACCGAGTATGGCGTCGGCCTGCTTCGACATCCGCTGGCGGAAGATAAAGAGCGGGTGGTAGTTTTCATAGAGCAGATGGCGCTTCTCCGGCGGTATTCTCGATTCGTCCCACGGCTTGCGCATCATGAAGCCGTCATCCAGCGGATAGACCTTCCTGCCTTCATCGTAGGGGAAATACATGTTCTCCACGATCCGGTTCCAGAGCGCCCGTTCCTCTTCCTTAACCCCCAGCTTCGCCACAAGAGCCTCCCAGGCGGCCTCATCCATTGCGCGGAGTGTGTCAAGCGCCCACCCGGCATCGCGGATATTCTCCCTCGCCATGAGATTCGTATAGAAATTGTTGTCCACAATGGCATTGTACTCATCCGGCCCCGTTACGGCGCAGATGCAGTACTTACCGCCCCTGGACTCAGCGAAACAGCCGACATCCGCCCAGACTCTGGCCGTTTCCACCAGCACCTCCGCGGCCTGATCCTTTAAAAATTCCATATCTCCGGTCACATCGAGATACAGCCTAAAGGCGTAGGCAATATCCGCATTAATGTGGTACTGCGCCGTCCCCAGCGGGAAATAAGTGGAGGCTTCCTGACCATTGATAGTACGCCAGGGATACAGAGCGCCCTTCTCATGCCCCAGAACCCTGGCCCTGTCTCTCGCCTCGTCAAGCGTCCGGTAACGATAGCCGAGAAGAGACTTTGCCAGGTCTGCGTTGGTATAAATCAGCGCCGGCATTACGTACATTTCCGTATCCCAGAAATAGTGGCCCTCATAGCCCTCTCCCGACAGACCCTTGGCGCCCATGCCGTTTTTCCCGTCTCTGGAAGCAGACTGAAGGATATGGAACAGGTTGAACCGCATGCCCTGCAGGAGCGCGTCATCTCCCTCGATCACCACATCCGCCTGATTCCACATGGCTTTCATACAGGCCGCCTGACAGGCCGCCTCGCTCTTAAAGCCTTTTTTTACCGCCTCCTTTAATATAGAAAGGATAAAATCTCTCATCGCGTTCTTTTCCAGATCGAGAGAGGAGGTGTAGGCTATCTGCTTTTCCGCAGTGATCGTCTGACCTTTCGTTCCGTGAACGGCTATCTTATGGCGGCAGTGAAGGCCGTCCTCCGTGACGCTCCACTCCTGTGTCAGCGGGGACTTCACCGTCATCACACTGCCGCAGGCCATAGTAAGGCCGCTGTGCTCCGTCGTCCCCTGATAAAACAGCATGGATTCATCTGCGGTGATCCTGTCGGTGAGCAGACAGCGGCCGAAGGGGCCGTAATCCACCAGCGGATTCGTCTTCCGTGTATGATTCTCCACATTCGCGTCCAGAACCGACAGGAACGTGATTTCTCCGTCAAAGTTGACCGGTGTCACTTCGTATGACATGGCCATCAGGTTCTTCACCCCGAAGCTTACAAGCCTGACCGTCTCCACGTGAACCGTCCGTCCCGCCGGGGAGGTCCAGTCAAAGGATCTGGTAACCGTCCCCTGGTCCATGTGAAGTGTTCTGCGCCAGCCTGACACCTCCCCTTTTCTGATATCCAGTTCTTCCCCATCGAGGAAGAGCCTGATCGTCTTTAAATCAGGAAGATTCAAGAGTGACTGGCTCTCTGTCGGGAAACCAAAGTTCCATTCTCCGTAGCGGATCGGCTCGCTTTCATAAAATCCATTGATAAAATTGCCTTCCAGTCCCTCATCTACCGTGAAGTCATACCCCTCCTCCAGGGTTCCTCTCGTCCCCAGATACCCGTTCGACAGGGAAAATGTCGTCTCATTCCGGTAATTTGTCTCCATCTTAAATTCCGTTTCCGTCACCGTCCACGGCTCGACGGGATAGATCGGCTGTTTGTTAATCTCCATTCTGTCTCGCTCCTTCAGTAATTAATCTCCCAGAAAAGTTCTTCACTCTTGATAAATGCATACAAAAAGTCCACTGCATCCGGCTTCAGAGCCGTGACATGACAGGAAAGTGCCTGATACTTCAGGTTCTTATCCCGTTCCTCCGTCCTCATGCATGCGGGGACCGGAAAGCGGATCCGGTCCTCCCAGCGGAAACAGGAGGTCTCCCGGGACTGGGCCGGCTCTGTATACGGCCCCACCTCCCTGGTCCTGACAGGCCAGTTCTCATCTCCCGCCAGGGAATGAACGATTCCGCTGTACAGGCGGGGAAGTGCGTGCCTCTCCCCGCTTACCGGCTGACTCTTGCAGTCCGCCTTCCCGGCCTCCGCCTCCGCCTTCATCTGCACTAAGATATCACGGACAAATAAGTACAGCGCACTGTGATCCCCATGAGTGTCAAACTCCGAAGTGGTAAAAATCATATCAGGCTGGTGCTCCTCTATCACACCGTGGAGATCCGCGGCCAGATGGGCCCTGTCGTATGGCGCATGGGTTCCCCACCTCTTTTTATGGTACTCTTCCTTCTCTTCCAGGCCGTAGGTCTCCTCCGAGCAGTGGGACTTATGGCGTCTCCTCTCATCCGTCTCCTCATAGAGGCGGCTTATGAAGCTTTCTTCCTTCGGCATTCCCGTGTCGGCATAGCCTAAAAACTCCACATCTTCCTCCTCGATTCCCAGCATGGCAAGCCCGGCAAGCGTCTCTCTTAAACGGCTCCGCCCAATCGAATAATCGCGGCATCCGTAATCGCCGTTTGTCACCATCACGACAGTGGCGGGAATCTTTTTCCGGACGGCCTCATAGAGGATACCGGCGCACAGAAGTATTTCATCATCCTGATGCGGTACGATCACCATCAGGCTCCCGGGAAATGTTCCAGACTCTCTCTTATCCATATTCCATTATCCTTTCACCGCGCCGGCGGCCACACCGGCGATTATGTATTTCTGCATGAACACGTAAAAGATCATGAGCGGCGCCACGCCCAGCATCAGCATGGGGAACAGCGCGGTCCAGTCTGTGGCAAACTGCCCGATGTTCCGGGACACCTCCTGAAGGATTACGTCCTTCTCGCGGCTCTGCAGGAACAGAAGGGGCGTCATGAATTCATTCCACACGTTCAGTGTGACGATGATAACAACCGTCGAGATAACCGGCGTGAGAAGCGGCAGCACCACTCTGAAAAACTTGCGGAACACGGTACAGCCGTCGATCTCCGCAGCCTCCTCCAGTTCCTTCGGCACCGTTCCCTCTATGAATTCCTTAAACAGGAATACCGCCTGCGGCGTATTGATGGCCACGTTGACGAGAATTACTGCAAACGGAGTGTTCATCAGGTGAAGGCTCTTGACGATCTTATATAAGCTGACAATATTCATCTGAAACGGTACGATCAGGCCCGCCAGGAAGAACAGAAACATGCGGTTGCCCATTTTCGTCTTCGTTCTCGCCAGAGCGTATCCGGCCATGGCGCCGAACACGACGATGATAACGACCGCTGTGGCCGTGATGAACAGCGTATTGGCAAACGCCCTCGGAAACTGCATATTGGTCCATGCTTTGATGTAATTTCCGATTTCTAAGTGAATCGGCAGTCCCAGGGGATTGGCCGTGGCCTCCTGAGGATTCTTAAGCGTCGTTACGATCAGATAGTAAATCGGGATAAACCAGATCACCGCAATCACGAGCATGACTGCTTCCAGAACATATAAATTTCTTTTTCTCTTCGTCATTGTATCGAATCACTCCATTTCCCCATTAATTTTGTGACTACGGCGCTGATCACCAGCACGATAGCAAAGAAACACACGCCGAAGGCTGATCCGGTGCTGTAAAAGCCGTCCGAGATGCCCTTTTTCATCATGACTGTCATAACTGTCTCGGTCGCATTGCCCGGACCGCCCGATGTCATGGAGTAGATGATGTCGAAGACCTTCATGCCTCCGATTAAGCCGGTCACCACAATGATCTTGACCGACGGACACATCAGCGGCAGTGTCACGTAAAAGAACTTCTTGATCCCTCCGGCTCCGTCGATGTCCGCCGCCTCGTAGAGATCCGGTGAAATGCTCTGTAAGTTGGCCAGGTAGATGACCATGGCCCATCCGGTCCACTGCCATGCCTGGGTTAAAATGACGGAAAACAGCGCCCGGTTAGCCGTAAAGAAATTAAAGGTTCCGAAGCCCAGCTGATGCAGCAGGTTGTTGATCAGGCCGTAATCCGACGACGACATGATGAAGTTCCACAGATAGCCGATGATCAGGGAACTGAATACGGCCGGGAAGAAGAATACGGCTCTCAGTAGGTTCCTGGTCTTCAGCTTTTTATCCAGGAGCACCGCCAGCGGCAGCGCGAGAATAGTCTGGAGTGACGTCAGCATGATGGCATAAATTACGGAATTTTTTATCGCCGTCATCATCAGCGGCGTGTTGAAAACCTTTATATAATTTTTCAGGCCTACAAAGCTTAAGTTGACCGGATTCATATCCGTGTAATCGGTGAAGCTGTAGTAAAACGTATATAAAAACGGAACGATGGAAAACAGAAGATATACGATGAAAGCCGGCAGGATGAACACATAGAAATACTTTCCCAGCGTTCCGGCCTGCCTCCTTTTTCTTTGAATCTGTTCCATTTCATACCCCTCCTTTTCTTCAATTCGCCCAAAAATGGGCGCAAAAAGGGAGCGTCCTCCATGCGTACGCCAATATTCTTTTCAGCATGGATTGCCGCTCCCATCATCGGTATCGTTCGTCAGTGCCAGCCTTACTTTTCCAAAAGCTCCGCCACGGCCGCGTCCACATTCGACAATGTGGTCTTTAAATCCTGGGAACCTAACAGATAGCTCTGCATCTCGGTTCCGTATGTCTCATGAGCGCCGGCTGCCGCGCCCCACTCATTCCACGGGCAGTATACATTGCCGGCCGCCAGGGTTCCCGAAACGCCCTCGTAGGCAGCCGGTAAGTCAAAGGATGCGCCTTCTAAGTAGGAAGAGCCGCCCTGGTTGTTTTCCCACAGTGCCTTCTGGCCTTCCACGGTTGAGATCGCGCGGGCCACCTTCATAGCTGCTTCCTTGTTGGCAGAGGCGCTGTTTACGGCAAATCCGCATCCAGGGCCGCCGATCAGCCAGCCATCGCTCTTGGCGGTTCCGTAGAATGGCATCATATCAATCTGGAGATCCGGGTTCTTGCTGGTGATGGTATCCAAGTCCCAGGGACCGGAACAGAACATGGCCGCGCCTCCGGTTGCGAACTGCTCTAATGCCTGATCGTGGTCGATTCCCGTCATGTCTGTGGTGTAGACGCCCTCGGAGATCATCTCAGACCATTTTTCCACGTACGGGTCCCAGGTCCCTTCCATTTTAGCTTTGCCTTCCCGGTAATCGGAGCCAAAGTTCTTCCCTGCGTCTGTAGATAAGTATTCCGCAGTCACAAACGCCATGGAGTTTTTCAGCATTGGCTCCCAGGATTTTAAGCCTGCTGCCAGAGGGGTAATCCCCTTCTCCTTAAACGCCCTGCAGACTGCGATATACTCGTCGAATGTGGTCGGCAGTGCAATTCCATTCTCCTCAAACAGGGCCTTGTTGTAATAGATTCCCTCGAACCAGCTGATTCCCGGCAGCGCGTAGATGTTTCCGTCATAGGAATAGACGCTGGTTCCGGCGCTGGAATACTCGGCTCCCAAATCATTCAACGGCTCTAAATAGCCCAGTCTCGCGTGCTTTAAGGAAGATCCCGGTGATTCGCAGATGATGTCCGGGCCTTCTCCCGCCGACAGCTGGGTATCTACGATGGTATCGTAATTGGAATTGTCGATGAACTGGTATTCAATCTCGATCTCCGGAAGCGTCTCCGCCAGATAATCCAGCATCGCCTTCATGGTGTCCTCACTGTTCCAGTACGTCATACGAATCTTGACCTTATCCGCCCCCGTTTTATCGGCAGCAGCCTCTGTCTTCGCCTCTCCCCCCTCTGTTTTGGCCGCCTCCGTGCCAGAAGCTCCAGAGCCCCCGCAGCCTGCCAAAGCAGAAGCAGTCATCGCCGTACATAAGAGAACGCTTAATAATTTCTTTTTCATGTTACCTTCCTCCTTGTTATGATTCCTTTGATGTCTCTATCTTACCATCTCCCAGAGGAAGACTTTTTAACAAATTTTTTAGAAACCTTGCACTATTTTTAGAACTTCCCATCTATACGGACAGCTCCTTCAGTTCTTTTAATATCTTCACCGTAAAATTCGTATAGCCGTCTTCCGTAACGGAGGCATAGACGCCGCATCCAGCCCCGTAGTAAATCCGGATCCGCTCTTCAATGTTATAAATTCCATAGCCCTTGCCCGGCGTGTTTAATATCTCCTCCAGCCGTTCCAGCTCCACCCGGGGGCCGTTGTTTAAAATACTGAAGATGAGATGGCTGTCCTCATCCTCCAGCCGCACGATCAGCCGCCCCTTTCCGTCGATCTCCTCCTGATAGTTAATGCCATGCTCAATGGCATTTTCCACAATCGGCTGCAAAAGGAAGTTCGGCATGGAATATCCGAGAAGCGTCTCATCAAACTCATACTCTGCGTCGAAGCTGTTTTCATGGGTCATGCGCTGAAGCTCCACATACGATTTCACATTTTCCAGTTCGCTTCCCACGGTGGTAATCTGTTTTCCTCCATTTAAGCTGGTGCGGTAGAACTTAGCCAGCAGCCCCGTGAGATCGCTGATCTCGTCATTGCCGGTACGGATGGCCTTCCATTTGATGCTGGAAAGACAGTTATACAGGAAATGGGGATTGATCATGGCCTGAAGCGCCTTAAGCTCCATGGCCTTCTTTTCCAGTTCCGCCTTGTAGACCCGGTTGATCATCTCATTCAGCCGGTCGCACATGGTCTGCAGGCTCTTTGCCACGATCCCGATCTCGTCGGAATCGTTGTGGTTCAGTTCCAGATTAAAGTTGCCCTCCGCCACTTTCTCCGCGCTCTCCTTCAGTTCCAGAATCCTGCGGCTTAAAACCTTAGACAGGATACCGATCAGAAACAGGCTGACCGCCAGGCACAGTCCCACGATCAGCAGCGTGGACTTCAGTATCTCATACAGCCGCCCTGTGATCTCGATTTTCGTCACATAGTAGTAAAGGCGCCATCCGCTGGTGGTGATCTCCTCAGACATCAGAATATAGTCCCCCTGGTCGCCGTCGTAAAGCGTTCCCGCCTCTGCCCCCGTTAAGACGGACTGATCCGCCTGCTCCGTCCCCGTCTGCCTGGAATATATGGGCCTTCCCTCCGTATCCGCCAGAAGAATCCCGTTGTTTAAAAATGTATTACTGGAGATCGGCTCCAGGACCGACGCCGGATGGATGCTCAGCTTCAGCACACCGATGGGCTCTGATGCCGTCTGGGCGTCCAGAAGCGTCCTGGTTGCGAACATACTGCCGTCCTCATACGTCCACAGCGTCCCGAAATTCTTCTGATGATACTGGTACCACGATTCCTCACTGCTGCTGCCCACCGGTTTTAAAAAGCTTCCCACCTCCTGGCTCACATAGGGCGTGTAGATCTCGATCCCCTTCATATTGTAATCGCTGGTGATAAAATAC